>CALYAB010000083.1 GCA_944393395.1 uncultured Clostridia bacterium | reverse complement strand
AATCCCTCGTGACAAAGTACGCAAAGAACTGGTAAATAGAATAGGCGTTCCCGATAGGGCTGCTGAAAAACATCAATAATACTTGGCAACTAAGCCAAATATAGAAGAATGTCCAATCACTGATGTTGAAACCCGTCATGCGACATACAGTGCGCTTTTGTCGAAGCTTTCGCTTTCTCCGGATCATCGCCAAAATCTACATAACCGTGGACTCACAGATGAAGATATTGAACGGTTTGGGTATAAAACGACACCGATTTTGGGTACAACGGCCATCGCACGTCAGCTTCAAACTGAAGGCTTTTATTTGGCAGGTGTACCAGGGTTTTACCGGACAGATGACGATACATGGAGTTTTATCAACGAAAAGCGCGGAATTTTGATACCGGTTCGGGACATATACGGTCATATTCAAGGCCTGCAAATCAGGAGAGACGATTGCAATAAACGAAAATTTCGCTGGGTATCCAGTACCGAAAAAAAAGATGGATGCCGAGCTGAAGGCTGGACACACTTTGTAGGTCCGATGCGTCCTCTAATTATACTGACGGAGGGACCGATGAAATCAGATGTTATTCATGTTTTAACCGGACTGACCGTGCTGGCGGTCCCGGGCGTAAATGCCTTGACACAGTTAAGACTAACACTTGAGGAACTGCGCAAAAATGGTCTCGAAGAAATTAAAACGGCCTTTGATATGGATTTTTTGACCAACTGGCATGTTCAGAATGGCTATTCCAACCTGCTGTCATTGCTCAATGATATGGGGTTTAAATTTGGAACATACATATGGGATCCAAAATATAAAGGACTCGACGATTACGTTTATGCCTTGATTTCGGGACGAAGAACGAATGATGATGGCATTGTTCTGTAGTCACAAATAAAATATAGATGCCAAAACATAATAGTGACCAAAAGAGCAGAGCATGTTTTTGCTTTGCTCTTTTTTCACGCACGTATTTTCGGATAAATACGTATTTCAGTTGCAAATAGGTATAAATTTTAGTGTAATTAAAGATAGGGATGTAATCCCTGAAATAAATTTATGGAGGTTATCTTATGTTAATAGCAATTGATCATGGAAATTATGCGATAAAAACGCCAAACTACTCTTTTGTATCTGGGTTGTCGGAGCATACTGTCAAACCGCCGCTGACGGATGAAATATTAGAGTATGATGGCAGGTATTGGACTTTAAGCGGCAAAAGACTGAGTTATATGCGGGATAAAACACAGGATGAAAGGTATTTTGTACTTTCCTTGTTTGCGATAGCAAAAGAATTACAGTCGTATGGCAATTATGCTCCGATAGAGCAAATTGATTTGGCAGTTGGTTTGCCGCCTGAACATTACGGTGTGTTAAAAGATAAATTCGCTCATTACTTTAAACGCGACGGAGTTATCAAGTTTGTTTATCAAGACAGGCCATATAATATTATAATTAACCGTGTAATGGTATTCCCACAGGCTTATGCAGCAGTTGTGCCTCAAAGTAGCCTGGTCGTAAATACGCTGAGAATATTTATAATAGATATCGGAGGATATACGACAGACGTACTGCTTCTCAGGAACGGCAAGCCTGATTTACAATTTTGCCGCAGTCTGGAAACCGGAATTATCACGATGAATAATGAGATTGTCAGAAAGGTCGGGACACTCCATGATATGCGTATCGAGGATGAGCATATCAGCGCTGTTCTTAGCGGACAAGAAACGATTTTACCAGGAGATGTAAAAGAGACGATTACAAATGCAACAAAACTGCACGCAAAGAATATTTTGGATCAGTTACGAGAGCTGCAAGTCGATTTACGTTCTAATCCGGCTGTGTTTATTGGGGGCGGAAGTATACTCTTACATACATGTTTAGAGCAGTCTCCGCAAGTTGCAAAAGCAAGTTTTGTTGAGTCCCCTAATGCGAATGCAATTGGCTATGAGATGCTTGCAAGAAAGCAGCTTACGCTTCATAGTGTGAAGTGACAGGCGGTGGTTTTATGAAAAAAGACGGGAAGTATCGTTTTTCACTGCAATTTAACTCGGACACGGAAGAACAACTACAGGCAGGTGAACTGCTGGAGAGGATGGGAAACAAGAAAAGTCATCTTGTAATTGCAGCGTTAAATGAATATATAGAATCCCATCCCGAATTGAAAAACCAAAACTGTAAAGTAGAAATTAAACTTACATCTGCCTATGATCAAGCTAAAATTGAACAGATGATACAGAATGTTGTAGAGCAAAGACTGGCCGGCATGCAGATATCCGGTATCCAGGATAATAGCAAAAACGACCAACAAGAAGCTTTAGAAGAGGACATCGCAAAGATGCTGGACAATCTTGATATGTTCCAATAAACTACTAATTAGTCTGCCCGCACTTATGAGCAGACTAATTTTATTCGTTGTTTTATTTTTTTGGTATTATTTTCTCAAATCACACTTATGGTGCGTGTATCGGATAGCTGCATTCTTCAAATTTAATAGGATACATTGTAAAATTAATTAAGAGGAGAAGATGTACCGTGAACTACATAGCTTTGGGAAAAAATATCAAGAAATATCGGCACATTGCAGGATTGAGACAAGAAGATCTCGCAGAATTATGTGATTGCAGCACCAGTCATATCGGTCAGATTGAACATGCAAGAACGGTTCCAAGTTTAGATATGACAATGCGTATTGCGAATGCCCTATCTGTTACAATAGATCAATTGGCTGCGGAAAGTTATACCCATCCTGAACAGATTTATTTAAAAGAGATTGCTGAACGTATTGAAAAATATTCAACTGCGAAAAAGATTACAATATGCGAGTCCCTATCGAGTTATCTTGATTCTCTTGAGAAATTTGAGAAACTAAAGTAGGAGTGTTTACCAATGATAAGGAGATACTGCTAACCAGGAACTATTTCAACGAATAAGTCAAACAACCGGATATACATCGGTTAAGATTTTTGTCTTAACCGAGTTGTGTTGCGCATTGCGGCTACACCATGCAATAGTATGGTGCGGCCGTTTTTTTATACAATTTTTCAAAGGGGGTGAGTCCAATGTTCTGATTGCTTTGCTTTGGTTATATCAGGTAATTAGAAATTTATCACAGCATGCTATCATAGCATGTTGTGTTCTTGCTTTGGTGGCATGCCTAAAGGAGGTATGAAGGTGAACCACCAGCAAGAACACAATGATAGATTGCGTGGGGAATTCACAGTTTGGCTTGAAGTCCTGATACGCAATGCAAGAACGGATTATATCCGTAAGGTGAACAGACGTGTTCCCACAATTGCGCTCGAAGATATTCCAGAACATTTATTATTGGCTCAAGGCAAATATAGTGCTTTGGAATTAAACTCCAATAAACACGAAGGTTTTGATTTTGAGGAAGAGCGATTGGCGACAGCTTTTTCCAAGTTACCACTTATGCGCCAGAAAATATTGACGTTGTTGTTTGTTGAAGAAAAGAAACCCTATGAGATTGCGAAGCAGCTGCATTGCTCTGTTCAGCATGTTTATAATCAGCGATCACTGGCAATAAAGAAATTGCGCGACTTACTATGTAAAGGCGGTGATCTGTTTGACTGAACAGGATTTTTATCATCTGCTGCAAGGTGCAGTTGCAGGCAGTCATCGGCACTTGGAACTCTTATTAGAGCTGTATATGCCACTTATCAATAAGTATAGCTACATTGATAATATATTGGATGAGGATTTGAGACAATACGCATT
>CALYAB010000082.1 GCA_944393395.1 uncultured Clostridia bacterium | reverse complement strand
TATATTAGGAAATCCTATGAAACTTTAAGTTACGCAACTCAAAGTGAAAATAAATATTTTATATTTTATTTTCAAAAAAAAGTCATGATGACTTTCTAATATATAAAAATACGTTGCACACAATTTTACTTTAGTAAAATTGGCGTGCGAACAATAGACGCGGACTTTAAAATGTTATGAACAGAGAAAATGTTTAAGAAAGTCCGCTATTGTTCACTTCATATATAAGGGGGATTTGTTAAAATATTAGAATAATATTTATAAAAATAGTACAAATAATCTAAAATATTTTTTCTTGCAATGCTAGATTTAATATTAATATTTCCATAATAAATAGTTTGATTTTCTAATTCTAAAGTAATATTTCCTATAGGAGTACCTTCAATGACAGGACTTTCTAAATTAGTGTTACAATTAATAAAAATGTTAAATTTATCAATTAAATCATTCTTAACAGGAATTTTAGAGTGCTGAGGTTTATCATAGTCCAAATTAATATAATTTGAAATTCCCTTATTTATAACAAAAGAATTTATATTATCTTTTTTCCAATTTTCAAAATTATTAGTGATAATTTCTTCAATATTTACATATGAAAAATTATTAAAGCAATATTCGATTAATTTGATACTATCAGTAGTTCGAAATTTTTTTGTATCAGCACCTAATACTACACAGATTATATCCATATTACTTCTTTTACAGGCACTTACTAAACAGCGATTAGCTCCATTGGTAAATCCGGTTTTAACACCATAAACTCCGTTTAGATTTCCTAATAATTCATTAGTATTAGTAATAGATTTTGGATACCCATTGATAGTAATGGTATAAGTTTTGGTTCCAACTATTTTAGCAAAAAATTCATTATTTAAAGCATAATTAGCTAAAATGGCCAATTCGTATGCAGTAGTGTAATGCTCATCTTCATCTAGTCCATGGGGAGTAACAAAATGTGTATTAGAAAGACCTAGTTCAGAAACTTTTTTATTCATTAATTCAGCAAAAGCATTAATAGAGCCTGAAGTATACTCAGCAAGTGCTACAGCAGCATCATTTCCAGAACGTAACATTAATCCATACAATAAATCAGAAACTGTTAATTTGTCACCAGTTTTCAAGCCGAGTCTAGAACCTCCAGTAGAGGCCGCTTTTTTTGAAATTTCAACTGTATCAGATAAATTATTATTTTCAATAACTACTAATGCAGTCATGATTTTAGTAGTAGAAGCCATTTTTTTCTTTTGATTTTCATTTTTTCCAACAAGTACAGTATTAGAGTTTCTATCAATAACTACATATGCTCTAGAGTTGATTGTTGGAATTTCTGATAAATTACCAGAAGTTTCAATGCTTTCTATGTCTTCTAGAATTTCAGAAATATCGAAATTATCTTCAGTAGGAAGTATATCGTCAGCAAAGACTGTAGTTGAAGAAAGTAATATAATAAGAAATATAAAAATAATTTTATATAATTTGCAAAAATACTTCATAAATAATTACCTCTAAATAATGTTATGAAATCATATAAAAAAATATGACAAACATAATAAATTGGAATAAATTCTAGGGAATTAAAGAAAAATCAAATTAATTGACATAAAAACTTGAAATTATTACAAAAATGTAATATAATTGTAATGTAGGGATAAAAAATAGAATCAAAAATGAAACATGTATATCCCTAATAATTATTTTAATCTTATATTTATATAGAAAAAAACAAGAAAAAAATGTTATTGACTAAAAAGAATTTTGTTGTAAAATATAAGTATATTGTGATTAATAATAAGGAGAGATATTTATGAAAAAACAAAAAATAATGAAATGTATAGTTGGAATATTATTAATAGCATGTTTAGCAATAATACCAAATATAGTATCAGCAGCAACGATGTCTCCATCATTATATTTTGGAATAACAGAAAGAAGAGCAAGTGGTTTAGGATATTCAATAGGAAATCCAAATGCAAATGATGGAACAGCAACAGCAATGAAAATCTGGAATATAGTACAATATAGTGGTGCAAATACAAATGATCCAACAGAAACAAATGTGTACTGTGTAAAGGCAGGAGTAGGATTTACAGAAGGTGACGGAGTAAAAGGAACAGAAGAATACAATTTGAAATTTGACATGTACACAGATAGAAATGAAATAGCAAGTCAAAATGATGTTTTAAATGGATTAGTAAATGGTGGACACTATAATGAGTTATTAGCACTAGCAAATATTATATACTTACCAGGAGAATCAACAGATGATGAAAAAGAACAATTGCTTCAAAAAGCAGGAATATTAAATATGCAACAAGAATATCCAAGTGATGAATATAATATAACAGATGATGAAATAGAAGCAATACAACAAGCAGCAGTTTGGTATTTTACAAACTATGGAGAATATGATAAATATGGAACTGGTGCAGTAGATGAATTTACATCATGGTTGTGGTATACATCAGATGGATCAAATTATTCAAATTTATCATCATATAATCCAACAGGTGCAGCTAATGTAAATGAAGGTGCTGGATATGCAAGACAAAAACAAGCCGAAGCATTATATAGATATTTAATAAAAACAGCCAAAGAAAATGCTAGTAATTATGCGGATAGTAATGCAAGTCATAGAAATAAATTAACATTATATGCATCAGCAAAAAATGATGGTGCACAACCATTAATGGATATAGAAAGAGAACAACAAGAATTTGACTTAGCATTAAGAAAATACATAACAAAAGTAGATGGAGTAGATGTAACAAATAGTAGAGTACCAGTAATAGATGAATCAACTTTAGAAAATGGAACAACAGCAACATATAATCATAGGAAAGATCCAGTATTAGTTGAAGATGGAAGTGTAGTAACATATAATATAACAATATATAATGAAGGCGATTTAGACGGAAGAGCAACAAAAATTGTTGATCAATTACCAACAGGATTAGTATTTTCAAAACTAAATACAACTGGTTTTACAGCAAGTTATGATGAAGAAACTAATAGGGTAACAATAACAAGAGATGCAAACAATAATACAAATTTATCTTCATATGTAGAAGGAAACTTAGATTCAGAAACAATAGAGCTTGAATGTATTGTAGATACAAGTGATAATGGTGCAGTGTTAACAAATGTTGCATGGATATCAGAAGAAATAGATGAGTATGGAAATGTTATAACAGATACAGTAGGACAAGATAGAGATTCAGAACCAGGAACAACACCAGATGTAAATAAAGATAATATGGAAGACTATAAAGGAAATACTCAAAACCAAGATGATTTAACAGATTCAGATTATTTCTATAAAGGTCAACAAGATGATGATGACTTTGAAAAATTAATCGTAGAAAAAAATGAGTTTGATTTAAAATTGATAAAAAGAATAGTAGAAGTAAATGGAGAGTCAGTACCAGAAAGACTATTAGGAGTTGATATAACTAATCTAGCAAATGGAACAGCAACAACAGCGGATTATCAAATGAATAAAGAACCAGTAGCTGTAAGCAAAGGAGATTTAGTAAAATATACTTTCAGAATATATAATGAAGGAAGTATAGATGGATATGCAGAACAAATAACAGAAGACATCCCAGAAGGATTAGAATTCTTAGGAGCAGAAGTTGATTCTAATATGAATCAAATAACAGACCAAGATGAATTAGATGCTGTAGAATTTAATACATCAATGGGATGGACATATGTAGATGGAGATACTACTCAAATATCAACAGATTATTTAGGTAGAGGAAAAGGAGCTGAAATAACAACTCCAGGTGCAAATTTAATAAAAGCATTTGATCCAAATAGTGCTTATTCTGATACTGAAACAAATAAGAACCCAGATTATAAAGAAGTATCAGTAATATTTAAAGTTGTAGCAGAAGATCCATCTATAGGAATTATAAGAAATGAAGCTGCAATTACAGAAGATGCAGATAGTGAAGGAAATCCTGTAGATGATAGAGATTCAAGTACAGATGATTGGGTAAAATATGAAGATGACGAAGATTATGATAATATAATTTTACAAGAATTTGACTTAGCATTAAGAAAATTCATAACAAAAGTAGATAATGATGAAGTAACAACAAGAATACCAGAA
>CALYAB010000081.1 GCA_944393395.1 uncultured Clostridia bacterium | reverse complement strand
GGAATTGGTGCTGGTCCATGGTCTACTCCTTTTTTTACAACACACATTTCTTCTAATTCTTTTGAATAAATCATTTTAATTGCTCCTTTCAATTCTTTATTTGTATATTTTTATGTTTTTGAAAAAACATATATTGAAAAACATTATTCTTCATCATCTATTTCATCTTCTGAAAATAGTATTTGATTTCTTATTGTTCTACTTGTTTTTTTATTTATTTTTTCATCTTTATTTTCATTTATTTTTTTCTTATTTATATCTTTTTGTATTTCTCTCATTTTTTCTTGTATTGTTTTATCTACTATATCTTGTCGCATTGTTGTATTATGAGCATTTTTATTTATTGTATTCTGTGGTTTAATAGTCAAATTATCTTTTGGTCTTATTTTTTCTTTATTTTTATGTTTTTTACTTGGTTTTATAATATATTGTTTTGCAGACTTACTATTATGACTCCACATAGTTTCTTCTTTTTTCTTACTTCTAGAATACCAATCATTTTCTATCTTTGTACTTTTTATTTGATTATACTTTCTTTCAGGCTCTATATTTTCATCAACTTCGTCTTCTTTTATATAACCATCATTTTCTAGCTCATCTTCTTGAGTATTATATTCTATTATGTTTTTTGTATCTTGCTCCATATATATGCCTGCACTATATTCTTCAACTTCTGCAATACTTCTTGCTCCATTAAAATATCGAAATAATATTTCTTTATCTTTTTTAGAAACTTGCTCTGGTCCAATTCCTAAATATTTATATCTCCATATAACATGACGTTCATAACTATTAAAAGCATTATTTACTAAATCTTCATAACTATATTCTGCTCTAAATTTCATATTATTTATTGATATTGTTATATTACTCCACATCTCATCAATTGTAGATTTTTTAAATTCTTCTCTTAATAGCTTTATATCATCATAAAGTTTTTCAACTAAATCTAAATATTGTTTTTCTTCAATATTAAATTTACTTGGTACCTCATACACATTAACCGGATTTTTTCTAAATATTCCTTTAGGAATATAATAGAAAAATAATTCTCCTGTTGGCTCTTTTTCACCATTTTCTATTACTGAACTATATAAATACAAGGATTCCCATTTTTCTGGTATCATATATAGTAACTTTCTTTGTATTTCTTCATATATTTCTTTTATCTTTTTCGTATGATTTAACATATCCCTTTATTCCTTATCTAATAAACTTTCTCCTGTCATTTCCTCTGGCTTTTCTAGATTCATTAAATCAAGCATTGTTGGTGCTAAATCTGCTAGTTTTCCACCTGATTTTAGTTTTAAATTATCATTTGGTGTTACTAATATTATTGGCACAGGGTTTGTTGTATGTGCTGTATGTGGCTCTCCTGTAGCATAATCTATCATCTGTTCTGCATTTCCATGGTCTGCTGTTATTATTAAGTTACCTTGTTTTTCTTCAACTAATTTAACAACTTTTCCTACACATTCATCTACTGCTTCAACAGCTTTTATTGCTGCTTCTAAACTTCCTGTATGACCTACCATGTCTGTATTAGCATAATTTAATATTATATTATCATATTTATCTTTTTCTATTGCTTCTAAAACTTTGTCTGTTACTTCATATGCACTCATTTCTGGTTTCATATCATATGTCTCTACTTTTGGAGATGGAACTAATATTCTATCTTCTCCTGGGTATTGTTTTTCTTCCCCTCCATTAAAGAAAAATGTAACATGTGCATATTTTTCTGTCTCTGCAATTCTTAATTGTGTATATCCCAATTTACTTATATATTCTCCAAATGTATTGTGTAAAACCTCTTTTTTAAATGCAATATGAACATTTGGCATTGTTTCGTCATAACTTGTAAAACATACATAATATAGATTTAAATCTTTCTTTGTTTCAAATCCATCAAATTCTGGATCTACTAATGCTCTTGTTATTTGTCTTGCTCTATCTGGTCTAAAGTTAAAGAATATAATAGAGTCATTTTTTTCTATTTTTGCTACTGGTTCTTCTCCATTACAAATTACTGTTGGTTCAACAAATTCATCAAAAACTTCTTTTTGATAAGAATCTTCTATTGCTTTTACTACACTACCTGCCTTTATTCCTTCGCCATTTACTAGTGCATTATAACATTTTTGAACTCTTTCCCATCTTTTATCTCTGTCCATTGCATAAAATCTACCAGATATACTTGCAATTTTCCCTATATTTTTTTCTTTCATTTTTTCTTCTAATTTTACAATATATCCTTCAGCAGATGCTGGTGGAGTATCTCTTCCATCTAAGAAACAATGTACATATACATTTTCAAAATCTCTTCTTTTTGCCATTTCAAGTAATCCATATAGATGGCGAATATGACTGTGAACACCTCCATCTGATACTAGACCTAAAATATGTAATTTTGAATTATGCTTTTTACAATTTTCAATTGCCGCAATAAATTCTGGATTTGAAAAGAAATCCCCATCTTCTATTGATTTTGTTATTCTTGTTAATTCTTGATATACAATTCTTCCTGCTCCAATATTTGTATGGCCTACTTCTGAATTTCCCATTTGTCCTTCTGGTAATCCAACATGTAATCCACTTGTATAAATTTCTGTATTTGGATATTTCTTCTTTAGTTTATCAATATTTGGAGTTTTGGCTAATTTAATTGCATTCCCATCTTTATTAGGATTATCTCCAAAACCATCTAATATCATTAGCATTGTTAATTTATCTTTCATATCTACCATCCTTTTCTATAAGATTTAAAGTGCTTTATTTATCAAAGTTAACAATTTTTGAAAATTCTTCTGGCTCTAAACTTGCTCCTCCTACTAG
The DNA here is from genome assembly GCA_944393395.1 of uncultured Clostridia bacterium. Classification (GTDB taxonomy): domain Bacteria; phylum Bacillota; class Clostridia; order TANB77; family CAG-508; genus CAG-269. The sequence continues at coordinate 5,855 of CALYAB010000081.1, read as the reverse complement.
TCCTCCATCGATGTCAGACATATTAAATAGTTCTTTAGCATTTTTAGATTTTACACTTCCGCCATATTGTATTATAACGCTATCTGCTACATTTTGTCCATATATTTCCGCAATTTTATTACGAATAGATTTTATTGAATTATTTGCATCTTCACTTGTTGCTGTCTTTCCTGTTCCTATTGCCCATATTGGTTCATAAGCAATTATTGTATTTTCAATTTGCTCATTTGTCAATCCCTCTAATGCTAATTCTGTTTGTTTTGTTATTATTTCTGTTGCTTTTCCTGCTTCTCTTTGTTCTAATGTTTCACCTACACAAACTATAGGTTTTAATCCATTGCTAAAAGCTGCTTTTATTTTTTTATTAACACTTTCATCTGTTTCATTAAAATATTGTCTTCTTTCTGAGTGTCCAATTATTACATATTCAACATTTATTGATTTTAACATTTGTGCTGATACTTCTCCTGTATATGCTCCTTTTTCTTCAAAGTGCATATTTTGTGCTCCTATTTTTATATTTGTATTTTGTGCTGTTAATAAAGCATAGAATAAGTCTGTATATGGAACACATAATATTACCTCATTTTCAGTTTTATCTACTAATTTTGATAATTCGTCAATATATCTAATTGTCTCATCTGGTAACATGTTCATTTTCCAGTTTCCTGCAATTACTTTTCTTCTCATAAAAAATTCCTCCTTTATATATCCATTAAGTTAAATAGCATTATTACATGCCACTATAGACAGTCCTATTGTATAACAAAAGAGAATACTTTTCAAGTATTCTCCTTGTTTTTTCTTATTTATCCATTAAGGCTTCAATTCCTGGCAATTTCTTTCCTTCCAAGAATTCTAAAGAAGCACCTCCACCTGTTGAAATATGTGTCATCTTATCTTCTAGTCCTGCTTTTTTAACTGCAGCTGCTGAATCTCCACCACCTATTATAGTAGTTGCATCTATTTCTGATAACACTTTAGCTATTGAATTTGTTCCTACTGCAAATTGTTCAAATTCAAATAAACCTAAAGGTCCATTCCATACAACTGTTTTTGCATTTTTTAATTCATCACTAAATAATTTTATAGTTTCTTCTCCAATGTCAAAGCCTTCCCAATCATCTGGAATCTCTGTATATTTTACAGTTTTACTTTCTGTATCTGGTTTATATTCTTTACCAACCTTTGTATCTACTGGAAGTAATAACTTAACACCTTTTTGTTTTGCTTTTTCCATTGCTTGTTTTGCTAAGTCTAGTTTATCCATTTCACATATTGAATTACCAACACCATATCCTTGTGCCTTGAAAAATGTATATGCCATTCCTCCACCAATCATCAAAGTGTCTACTTTTTCTAATAAACTATCTATTACTCCTATTTTATCAGAAACCTTTGCTCCTCCTAATATTGCAACAAATGGTCTTTCTGGATTGTTTACAGCATTTCCTAAGAATTTTAGTTCTTTTTCAATTAAAAATCCTGATACTGCTGGTAAGTAACTTGCAATTCCTGTTGTTGAAGCATGTGCTCTATGAGCTGTTCCAAATGCATCATTTACATATACTTCTGCCATTGAAGCTAATTTTTTACTGAATTCTGGATCATTATCTGTTTCTTCTCTATGAAATCTTACGTTTTCAAGTAATAGTATTTCACCTTCTTTTAAGTTAGCAGCTTTTGTCATAGCATCTTCACCTATAACATCTTTTGCCATAATTACTTCTCTTCCTAATAATTTTGATAATTCTTTAGCAACTGGTTGTAAAGAAAATTCAGGTTTAAATTCTCCTTTTGGTCTTCCTAAATGAGAAGCTAATACTAATTTACAATTTTGTTCCAATAAATATTTAATTGTTGGTAATGCTGCAACAATTCTTGTATTATCTGTTATATTTTGATTTTCATCCATTGGTACATTAAAATCACATCTTACAAATACTTTTTTCCCTTTTAAATCAATGTCTTTGATTGTTTTCTTGTTCATGTTAAATTCCTCCTTTTTTTCTTAGATGGCTTATGTTTTCTTTTTTATACAAAAATAATCTTGTCCATCTTTTCTCTCAACAGTTCTATTGTATAGTATTTCTTTCTAGTTTTCAAGTGAAAAATTATATATTTATAAAATATCTCTAACTATATTTTCAATATAATTAGAGATATTCTTTATATATTTATTCTTTATTATTTTACAGATGCAATGTAGCAAGCTAAGTCAACTAATTTATTTGAGTAACCCCATTCGTTGTCATACCAAGCAACTAATTTTACAAATGTATCTGTTAACATGATTCCTGCTGTTGCGTCAAAAATTGATGTATGTGGATCTGAAATGAAATCTGAAGAAACAACTGGTTCATCTGTATATTCGATAATTCCTTTCATTTCATTTTCAGAAGCTTCTTTCATAGCTTTACAAATTTCTTCGTATGTTGTTGGTTTTGCTAAATTACATGTTAAGTCAACAACTGAAACATCAACTGTAGGTACTCTAAATGACATACCTGTTAATTTTCCATTTAATGATGGGATAACTTTTCCTACAGCTTTTGCTGCTCCTGTTGAAGATGGGATAATATTTGCAGATGCTGCTCTTCCACCTCTCCAATCTTTTTTAGAAGCTCCATCAACTGTTTTTTGTGTTGCTGTTGTGCTGTGTACTGTTGTCATTAATCCTTCTGTAATTCCAAATTTATCATTGATAACTTTTGCAAGTGGTGCTAAACAGTTTGTTGTACATGATGCATTTGATACAATGTTCATTTCTGGTTTATAATCTTTATTATTAACTCCCATTACAAACATTGGAGCATCTTTTGATGGTGCACTGATTACTACTTGTTTTGCTCCTGCATCTAAGTGTGCTTGTGCTTTTTCCATAGTTGTGAATACTCCTGAACATTCTAATACATATTCAACTCCTAATTCTCCCCATGGAATGTTATGTGGATCCATTTCATTATATACTTTTATTTCTTTTCCATTTACAACTAAATTTCCATCTTTTTCTTCTATTGTTCCATTAAATCTTCCGTGTACTGTGTCATATTTTGTCATATATGCCATATAATCTGCTGCAATAAATGGGTCATTTATTGCTACAACCTCTACTCCTTCTTTTGCTAGTGCTGCTTGGAATGATAATTTTCCAATTCTTCCAAAACCATTAATTCCTAGTTTTACTGACATAAAAAATTCCTCCTTTATATTTAAAAATTTTTGACTTTTATTTTTAGTCATCTTTGACCTTTTCTTATTCTATAACAAAAAGGAATACTTTTCAAGTATTATTTTGTTTTTTTGTTTGTTACTAGATAATGTTTTGTTACTATTCACGGTTTAAAAACATCTAAAGCTTTGTGATATATATTATATTCTAAGCGGGGGTCGGGGGGACCGACACGATACATAATGTTAATAAATCAATGATGACTTTGGAAGAATTGATTTATCTACAGTATGTAAAGTGTTGGGATAGCGCAGAATATAATATATATCACATTATTTTAGTAATAACTGTGAATTGTAACAATGTTTTAATTCATTTCAACCTTTCCAATAATATCATTAATATCCTCTATATTACATTTTCTCATATATTCTTCAATTCCTTCAACAGTTTTTACACTTATATATGGATCTATAAAGTTACCCGCACCTATTGAAACTGTTGTTGCTCCTGCTAGCATAAATTCTATTGCATCTTCTCCTGACACAATTCCTCCTAATCCCATAATTGGAATATTAACAGCTTGAGATACTTGATATACCATTCTTACAGCAATTGGTTTTATTGCTGGTCCTGATAATCCTCCTGTATTATTTGCAAGAACAGGTCTTCTTTTATAAATATCAATTTTCATAGCTAAAGGCGTATTAATCAAAGAAACTGCATCTGCCCCACCTTCTTCTACTCCTTTTGCAATACTTGCTATATCTGTTACATTTGGTGTTAATTTTACAATTAATGGTTTATTTAATACTTTTCTTACTTCACTAGTTACTCTTTTTCCCCCTTCATATGTGCTTCCAAAGGCCATACACCCTTCTTTAACATTTGGACAAGATACATTTAACTCAACACCATCTATATCTAAATTATTTAATATCTTGCATAATTCTACATATTCATCAATAGAACTTCCACATGCATTAACAATAATTTTGGTATCAAATTTTCTCAAAAATGGTAAATCATTTTTTGCAAAGTATTCCACTCCTGGATTTTGAAGTCCAATACTATTTAACATTCCACTTGCTGTTTCACATACTCTAGAAGGTTTGTTCCCACTTCTTGGCTTTAAAGAAGTTCCTTTTGTGATAATTGCTCCTAATTTTCCTAAGTCAAAAAATTCTGCATATTCTCTTCCATATCCAAATGTACCAGATGCAACTGTTACTGGATTTTTCATTTCTATTCCTGCAAAATTTATTTTTGTATTCATTTATTTTATTCCCTCCATTTCTCATTTATTTATATCTCTACATCTTTTGCGTTAAATACTGGCCCACCTTTACAAACATGAAAATATTCTGGTGCATCTTTTGGACTTTTGGCTGTTTTTACTGCACAACCTAAGCATACACCTAATCCACATCCCATTCTTTCTTCTAAAGATATTTGACACGCAATGTTATTTTTATTTGCATATTTTTGAATAGCTTTTAACATTGGAAGTGGTCCACAAGCATATATACAATCATAATTTTCTTTTTTCATGTCTTCAATTAAATAATCAATTGCAAATCCTTTATTTTGGTAGCTTCCATCATCTGTTGTAATAACCAAATTATCTGTTACTTCTTTAAACTCTTTTTCCAACATAACAAAGTCTTTATTTCTGAAACCTAAATAGCAATGTACTTCCTTTTTTTCTGCCTTTGCTTCTTTAGAAAGTTCATATAATGGAAATATTCCAATTCCTCCACCAATAACTGCTAGTTTTTTATATTTTTCTGTTTTAAAAGTCCCATATCCTAATGGACCAATAATATCAATTTTATCTCCTACTTCTTTTCTAGATAATAATTCAGTTCCTTTTCCTTTTACTTGGAAAATAAATTCTAAAATTCCATTTTTCCTGTCCATACGGATGTAACACTAAAGAACGGTAAAGATAAAGGACAACCTATTCCACAAAGTATTGAAATTAAAGGAGTTTTCTTAAGCACAAAAAATCCTGTTGTTAGGTTAGGATTATTAATTAAATAGAATTTTTTCGTTTGTACCGTTTTTTGGGATTTTATCTAAAAAAAGTACCATATTTTATGTTAAATTATCTTTTTCTGCGATTATTTCTTTTGTGGTAAATATTTCCAATGTAAAAAGAGCGAAATATCCCTATTGCATATTTACATAATTTTATACTATCTACTTATGCAACTAAACTCCTTATATTTTTTTGCTTGTTTTTTATATGTCCTTTCGCCATCGTTAACATTACTAGAAAACTTAAATCTACCATTAATTCCATCTTTTCTTGTCCTCGTATAAAATGGTCGTTAAACATATAGTCTCTATCTAACCTTCCATTTAATCTTTCAACTTCTGTTCTCATTTTATATTTTGTTTTAAATTTTTTACTATCTCTTGCTACTGGTACAAATATTCTATAATCTGTTGAAAGTGGTATTCTATATACTTTTTTTCCTTTTGTATATCTTCCATACCTTAAAGCTTGATTTTCTTTATCATACCCTAAATATTTTAGTTTTTCATATTCTTGTTTTTCTATATCTATTATTAAAAATACCTCTCCATCTTCATTATATGCAAGCTCTTGATTTTCTACTTCTCTATATTTTTCTTCTTTCCACATATGTCTTATATCCATTATTGGATTTATATTATA
>CALYAB010000080.1 GCA_944393395.1 uncultured Clostridia bacterium | reverse complement strand
GAACAGCAGAAGGACGATATCCTTTACGGCCGCGCGATAGCCACGATCACGGAGCAGGGCGCAGTTCTGTTAAAAAAAGAGAAGATCATAGACGCTCCGGAAAAGCAGGAAAAACAGGAAAATACGGAAAAGCCGTCTCTGCCGCAAAATAGCCAGGCGGAGCGGCAGACTCAGTCTGCGCAGCAGAATACCCTGCAGGATACGCTGGTGGGGCAGCAGGCCCGGGCGGGGCAGCCCCGGCGCAGATTCTGCGGCCGGTGCGGCAGTCCTCTGGACGGGCAGACCGGGCGATGCCCGGTCTGCGACAAGGCAGAGGATATGGAAGATATGCAGACAGAAGAGTTTGATGTGGAAAAAGCAATGAATGGCGCAGATTTCACACTTCAGACGAAAACCATAACCCGCACAGGAACGGCTGAAGAAAAGAAAGGCACAGCGGAGGATACAGAGACAGCCGCCGATACAGATACAAATGCAGCTGCTCATACAGATGTGGTGCAGAGACTGGCTGGAAAGCTGAGCCGGAAGATCTGCCCGGTCTGCGGCCTGCTTTTTTCCGGCGATAAAACCACCTGCCCGATCTGCGGAAGCGGTCTGGAAGACCGGAAATAGAATGAAAGAGGGAGAAAGCATATGGCATATTGTGAGAACTGCGGCGCGCCGCTGGGAGAGAACGTAAAGTTCTGCGGTCAGTGCGGCGCGCCGGTGAATACCGGGACGAAAACGAGAAAGTATTGTAAGAATTGCCATACAGAGCTGGAGCCGGGGGCGATCTTCTGCCCGGAATGTGGTTACCGGGTGGTGTCGGACCCTGAGCCGGCGCCGGCTCCAAAACCAGATCCAAAGCCGGAACCAAAGCCAGATCCAAAACCAGATCCGAAACCTGAGCCGAAGCCGAATCCGGTGCCAGCCCCGGCTCCCCGGGGCAAGAAAACAGGATGTCTGGGGACGATTGTCAAATGGATATTCTGGTTTCTGATTTTTATGTTTATACTTTGGCTTGTGACAATGGCAGGTAAGTAAAGTGCTGTTGTGAAAGAATGGAAATATGCCTCGTATGGAGAAAAATCCCTGAAGAGCTGCGGCGGATGGTGCATTTTACGGATGCAGCTCTTCAAGGATTGACGCGGCAGAAAAGAGGAGTATATGGCATATTGTGAAAACTGCGGAGCGCCGCTGCCGGAAAATATCCGCTTCTGCGGAAGGTGCGGCGCTCCGGTAAATGTGGGAGCAGAAGTAAAAAGGTACTGTAAGAACTGCCATGCGGAGCTGGAGCCGGGAGCGGTATTCTGCTCAGAGTGCGGCTACCGGGCAGAACCGGAGCCGGAGCCAAATCCGGGCCCCACGCCGAATCCCGGTCCGGAACCGGAGCCTGTACCAGATCCGGAGCAGCAGCCATCCGGGGAACCGAGACTGATAGGGGAAGCGGCAGGGCCTTTCTTATATTTAAAAACAATAAACGGCTCGGGATTTTACAACAGGTATTTACTGATCTATGAGGACAGACTGGAGCTTCGTGACTGCAGAAAAAAGCAGAGGCTGGAGCCTGTGATCCTGTACATGCGTGACATCGGACTGGTGCAGGATGAGGAAAAAAGCTTCCGGAGGAATGGATATATTATGCTGGTTATGAAGAATGGGGAGCGCAGGTTTCTGTACATTGCAGACAGAACGAAGAAAGCAAGTCAGCAGATCCGGGAAACTGCTTCCCTGATCCGCAGCCTGCTGTCATAACGAGCCGTTCATGGAATGGAGTATTTTTGTCTGAGTCGAAGGAATAGGGAGATAGGTATGATAGAGATTAAGAGGAATACTTACGGATACCATAGAGAAGCAGGGGATTTCCCTGGAAGTACAGAGCATCGAGGTGAAGCATCAGAGTGAAACGTGAAATGTGCTGTAAAAACTGCGGCGCGTCATTGGGAGCTGGGGCAAAATTCTGCAGTCAGTGCGGCGCTCCGGTAAACGCAGGGGCAGAAACGAAGAAATACTGCAGAAACTGTCATTCAGAGCTGGAGCCGGGAGCACTGTTCTGTCCGGAGTGCGGATACAGGGTGGTGGAAGAACCGGAACCGTCCAATCCAGACTCTTCCATATTGGAGCCGCAGAATGAGGCAAAGCTACTGGGGCAGGCGGAAGGGCCGTTTGCATGCCGTATGCAAGGAATAGAAAATCTTTCGGAATTTGGCTTGAGTCTTTTGATTTATGAGGAACGGCTGGAATTCTGGAAAGGGATAAGAGAACAAAATCCGCGGCTCATTATTCAGATGCGCGATATCAGCCTTGTTCAGAACAGAAAAGTAAATGCCCTGACAAACGGCTGTATTCTGCTTCTTATGAAGAACGGAGAGAAAATCTCTCTCAATTATACGTCAGGAAGCACAAATTTACAGGCGGAGAATGCCGCGGCGCTGATTCGCAGCTGTCCTGGCTGAAAATCAGGATGGCATACTTAAAACCTGAATACAACTACAGTAAATCATGGAATATTTTTGTTTGAGCCGAAGGAATAAGGAGACAGGTATGATAGAGATTAAGATGAAGGTCGATGAAGTAGATTATGAA
>CALYAB010000079.1 GCA_944393395.1 uncultured Clostridia bacterium | reverse complement strand
GTGCCAACTATCATTTGTATAAAGAATGTTATTGGTACACCTAATATCATTACAAAAATACATAAAATAAAATCCAACAAGTTTGTAGGTAACACTAATTGCCAAAAAAATGAACATATAATAAAAGTTGCAACCCCCACTATTGTCGCAAATGCTAATTCTCCTAAATTCACACCAAAATAGTATTTAAAATAAGAAATAGGATTCAATAATTCTCTATTAATTTGTCCGTTTCTAATTGAATGTGCTATGTCTTCATTTATCCCCCATAAAGCAAAGGAACTAAATGTTACTACTAATATATAATAAGTTATCATTTCTGCTATTGTAAAGCCTCCAGCATTTCCTGTTTGATAATATATTGCTTGCCACACAAATATATATACAATTACTTCTACTATTCTATTAAATGTAAAAAGATAAAAATTTGATTTGTATATGCTATATCTTTTCAATTGCATTTTTCCAAGTGCTATCGCCGTTTTTACCATTTCTATATGCCCCTTTATAAATTTCTTTTAATATATCTTCTAGTTCAGATTCTCTCATATGAATATCTTCTATTATACAATATTTAGATATATCATTCATAATTTTTACTATTGTTACTTCATCATGTTTAAATTTTATTTTTAGTCTGCATTCATTCTCTTCTATAATTTCAAAATTTTTAGACGTTAATTTATTTTTTATATTTATATTTTTAGAATTCACAATAAGTTCAGCTAATGTATATTTACCATATGTATCTTTAAATTTCTGTTTTTCACCATCATAAATTATTTGTCCTCTATCTAAAAGGATTATTCTATCACATACATCTTCAATGTCTTTTAAATCATGCGTTGTTAAAATTACTGTTGTTTTTTTCTCTTTATTTATTTCTTTAATAAATTTTCTTATGTTTTCTTTTACAAAAACATCTAAGCCTATTGTTGGCTCATCTAAATAAACTATTTTTGGATTATGTAAAAATGTTGCAGCGATTTCACATCTCATTTTTTGTCCTAAACTTAAGTTTTTTACTTGTTTATCTAATAACTCTTCCAAATCAAGTATTTTAGTGAAATTTTTTAAATTTTTCCTGTATTCACTTTCTGGAATTTTAAACATCTTTTTAATTAATCTAAAAGACTCAATAACAGGTAAATCCCACCATAATTGAGTTTTTTGTCCAAAAACAGCACCTATATTTTTATTATTTTGAATTCTTTTTTCGTTAGGTACTAATCCATTTACCACAATTTTTCCCGAAGTGGGAGTTAATAATCCTGTTAACATTTTTATTGTAGTTGATTTTCCTGCTCCATTTTCGCCAATATATCCTATAAGTTCCCCTTCTTCTATTTTAAAATTTATATTGTTGACAGCTGTAATTTCCTTATATTGTGGATTTATTAAGCTTTTAAAATATCCTAATAATCCCTCTTGTTTTTCTATAATTTTATATCGTTTTACTAGATTTTTAGCTTCTATAATCGGCATTTTCTTCTCCCTTTTTCTCATAATTATTATCTATAAAATATTATTTCCTATTTTTATGAATAAACTGCACATACATTTTAACATACATTCTATAAAATATCTAGCACTTATATTTTCATAATTATCTGTTTCTACTCTACATTGTAGAATAATCCCATTTAACCATTTTCGATAAGCCTACTTTGCCTAAACGTCTTTTTTTAAATTGCATTTCTTTAAGTTAAATTTTGAACAAAGCTGTTGAAATAACTTTTGTAGGGCAGTGAGAACTTATTCGTTTCCCACCATATTCAAACTACATTCATATTAAAATCTTGTATTAAAAGAAGAAGGTATGAGATAATCTCAAGCCTTCTCCTTTTTGGTTTTTATTTTTTTACTAATGCCAGAACTTCCTCAGGAAGATAGTTAGAAACATCTTTATTATTCCTAAGTAGTTCCATAACCATACTTGAGCTGATATTATCTAATTTTCCTGCTCTAATGTAAATAGTATCAAGCCCTGATATTTTCTCATTGATAGATGCCATATTTTCTTCGTGTTCGTAGTCGATACCATTTCTGATACCTCTGACTAAAAACGTAGAATGATATTCTGTAGCAACATCAACAGAAAGATTCTCATAAGAAATAATAGTTACATTCTCAAGATTATTCCGAGTCAAAACTTGCTCAATTGCCTTTTGCATCAGTTCTTTATCAAATTGCCGTTTTTTCTTTGGGTGAACACCAATTCCAATGATGAGTCTGTCAAATAGCTTAGCTGATTGAGTAACTACATGCAGATGACCATTGGTAAATGGATCAAAGCTACCTGCATAAAAACCAATTTTCATTTTAAAGCCTCCTTCAATTGCTTGGAGGTTTTACCCTCCAAGTTATTATACTTTTTGGGTACCAAAATTTATACATTAGAATTATAGCATGTTTTACATAATTTTACAAATCCAACCTCGCTAGTGACTATATATAAATTAATTTGCCAAAAACAACTTCTTCAGCTTGTGCCTTAAGTTTCATAGGGTTTCCTATACAAAAATAAAGTTTTACTAAATTGTAATACTCTTTTTCTAAAT
>CALYAB010000078.1 GCA_944393395.1 uncultured Clostridia bacterium | reverse complement strand
ATAATACAATTATCTAATTCAACCATAAATGTTGTATTTTTATTTTCTAAATCTCCTTTACACATAAAACAATTCATATTACTTCTTCTCCTTTCTTGTTTTCAGGTCATCTTCCCATTTTATATTATCTGGATAGTATGCTGTAATTATCCACAATTCTATTTCATTTAGCCCACATACTATATGTATAACTTCATTATTTAAATTTATTCCATATACCAAACAACTTGGATATGGATAATCATTTTCATATTCTTCTATTATTTTTCCATTTAATAGAGCCTTTTCAATATCTTCTTGAGTTATATTTCGTTGAAATAATCTGACTATGACATGATTAGTCCATCTAATTTTTCCATTCTTAACCATCTGCTTTATAGTATTTATATTTAATCTTTCCATAAGCACCTCTCTTTATTCTTAATATATAATATCATATTCCTTATAAAAATTCTATATTTTAATAAAATTTTTTCTGAATCCTTGTTCATTGAATATATTAAAATTAATAATTCCTCTATCAATTTTTGAAAATTATTTATATCAAAATATTGCTTCTGTTGATTTTATCTTTGAATATTTTCTTAGCCACGTTTATATGTCCTCTTGCACAACTTTTATTATTTCATAAATTATTTAATTTCTCTTTCTACAAATTCCGTAAATGATGATACATTTCCTAGTAAATATTTATAATCTTTAACTACAAAATAAGCCTCTGCTTCTGATCCCCATGAATATGTGCCATTTATTTCAATATCTTCTTCTTTATCTTTTGAAAATTTCTTTCTTCCAGTTAAATAGTCTAATAAATACTCATTATTTTCTTGTAATTGCTTAAGTACTTTTTTACATTTCCTATAGTTTCCTTTTTTATAATATAAAATAGATAACGGAAATAGCATAAAAGTTGAAGCGTCTAAATATTTATTATATATTTTTTCGGCCTCTTCAAATTTTTCAAGCACCGTATATAATCCCATAATCAAATATCTTATACCTAAATTATCACTTTCACATAATTCTAATAATTCTTCTCCTTGTTCTATCGCTTCTGTATATCTACCTAATTCCATTAATGTTAGCATATAACTATGTTTTGTTCTCATATATGGTCTTGTCTCTATTAATCCCCAAAATATACCTACATTTTCTTCATTAAAAAAATTTTCTTTTTCTAAATTAGCTTTTTCCTTATTTAATGTTTCTTCATATTTCTTTAATCTTTTTATTGTATTGGTTTCATGTTTGGTAATAAAGTTTTCTGCATCTATATTGTTTGGATTTAATTCAAGTGCTTGTTTTGCTAGTTTTATTGCTTTTGTTTTTACTGGTTCATCATACGCCTCAAATAACAACTCATCTGATTGCTCTCTTTTTATAAATTCTTCATCTTCAAATTTCATATTCTTTCAACCTCCTTAATTTTATCTTTCTTTTTATATTCAAGAATATCATATTTTAATTAAACTCAATACTTTCATTATCTCTCCGCCTTTTCTATTTTCTTCTAATTATTTTTTATTTCTCTGTCTATCCAAGCCATTATTACATTTACAATATAATCTTTTTGCTCTTCGTTCAGTTCTATTCCTTTTGGTATTTTATGCCATTTATACAAACAACCTCTACAACAAGTTGCAGTAGCATGTTGGGCTATAAATATTTTTTTTATTTGATTCATATATTAATATTCTCTTAAATCGTATCTAACTAATTTTTCTCCATCATATTCAAATTTTACTGTGAAAAATCTACTGTCATTTTGTAATTTCTCTACAAAAATTTTGTCACCTTCCCAAGTGTTTAATTCTGTAACCTCTTTTTTATCAATCCATTGTAAATCCCCTTCATTGCATTCTATCAGCTCTCCTGTAAAATCATTTGAAGTAAAGACATATATGTATTCTGTTTCCCAATTTGTTGATACATAAGTTACAATGGTTCTTAATTTGTATGAGTTTAGTTTCAAACCTGTTTCTTCCATTACTTCTCTTACAATACATTCTTCTGGGCTTTCGCCCTCTTCAAATTTTCCACCTATTCCTAACCATTTATCTTTATTTATATCATTTTTCTTTTTTGTCCTATGTAACATTAAATATTTGCCATCTTTTTCTATATAACATAATGTTGAAAGTATCATATTTTATCTTTCATCTCCTTTTTTAAGTCCTTTCTATAATTTAATTTCATCTAAATCATCTGGTGCATATGCATTGTAATAGCAACATCTTTTTCTGTGGAATGATTTTTTATTGAATAGGAAAAATCAAGTTTTTCCTATTCAATAAAAAATAACGTTGCACAGAAAAATTGCATAGCAATTTTTCGCGTCGACAAATCTTTACGCTTCTTTGAGAACTTAAATATATATAGTTAAATTAGAAAAGTAGAGAAAAGTTCTCGCGAAGCGAGATTTGTCCCGTGGTTTTATTTTTTCCTTAATATAAATCTTCCTGGGCTTTATGAAATATTTTTCAAATAAATATATCAATTAATTGTTTTTTCTTTTCTTATTTCTGTGCTGATTTTATCACAAAAATGCAAAAAAAGAAAGCCTTTTGCCAAAGACTTCCAATTAAACATTCTTTTGTTTTTTATTATTAATTTTACTACTTTTCTAATTTAACTATATATATTTAAGTTCTCAAAGAAGCGTAAAAATTCCTCGTACTTTCATTCGAGGAACGTGTATTCTTTCGTGCCGGTACACAATATAAAATAATATTGCACGGCAAATGTATTTCTAAATACATTATAATATATATTATGCACTTAAGTCAAGAAAAATACTCAATTTTTTATAAACATTTTTTTCATGCTAATTAAAAAAGTAAAAGCAATTAAGAAAACTCGGTATATACTTTAGTCTTACATGACTTCTTAATGTACAACT
>CALYAB010000077.1 GCA_944393395.1 uncultured Clostridia bacterium | reverse complement strand
TATGGTCTTGTTTGTCCACCAAAACACCATACTACTAATATATTTTTATCTTTATATTGTGCTACATCTACGATTGGTGTATATGATGGTTGAATTAATTTGCATTTTGCTAATAATTCTTTTTGAATTTTATCTATTTCAGATAACTCAAGTCCTGTTATTGGCATTTTAGGTCTACCATTTTCTTCTTCAACACCAATTAAAATATATCCTCCACCCCAGTTATCTATATCATTTGCAAATGCACAAATTGTATGTAATATTGGTTCTGGATTCCAATTTTTCTTTAATTCTAATCTTGCATTTTCTACAATATTTTCATTTAATATATTTTCTATACTTGTAGGTAATTTCATTCTTTCACCTTTCTTTCAACCGTCCGCTTTTTTAGGGCTTTTGAAATTATTAATTTTTATTTCATATAATCTCTAATTTTAAATAATAATTCATCATCTAATATTTCAGTTGAAGCAAAATTGCTTAATGTGTTTTTATCTTCCCAATCCATATCAAATAAATTTACCACTTTATCGTATCTTGGAAAAGCATGATAATGAACAAAAGGATCTTTCATCATCATAATCATATAATTAAATTTTATTGCTCCAAACTTTTCTCTACACAATTCTTCATACCATTTTATTACTTTTGGAAATTCTGCACCTTCTTCTGGCAACATTTCACTTACATTTTGCGTTTCTCTTTTTAATAAAATAACTACATCTCCTAGTGTTGTTTGTTTTTGTCTAATGCAAATAATCCAATGCTTAAATTCTTTTATACAAAGTTCTTCTGGTCTGAATTTCTTCATAAATTCTAAATTATTCATTGATAAAACCTCCTCTTACATTTTTATTTTTTCTATAGCTATATCAATCAATTTTTTTATTCTTATCATATATTTCTTCATAAATATCCATTCTTCCAAAATTCTTCTTTAACTCTATTTCTGTATTTTGACCACATTTTACCACAAAACAATTAAAAAATAAAGCATATAACAAATTAAATTATTACATACTTTACCTTTTAAGTTTTATCTCCAAACATTATTATTTTTTGGTTGACAAATCGTTGACATTGCCAACATTAAATTATACTACTCCGCACACCATATCAACTTCTATCGTTACCCTAATTTTATGATTTTCTACTCGTTTAATCTTATTTTTGCCTTTTCTCTCATAGCTATCAAAATCTTCAAAAGCAATAAATTCAACTATTGTATCGAATTTTTAAGAGATAGCACCGAGCAACACTCCACATGTTTTCATGTAAAAATCTTTTGAGATTTTTTAAAATATGTTAAGCTACTTTAAAGCCTTGAAATTCTAATGAATTTCATTACTTTTTTGATAAATTTAGTAGTATCAACATTCCAAAAACCTAAGGCTTTTTTGTAAATTATTTTTACTTTGGTTAGATTTTAGTTAGATGTTTTTGAGTCAACAGAATACCTGCTATTTATAATATTAATTATTATTCATATTTCTTTTAATTCTGTTGCAACAAATAAAAGTGAAATATATTTTTTATTTTCAATTTTGTATAAGTTTTCTTCTATAATTCAATAATCTCTAAATCATCTGGTATAAAAATGTTTCCTTATCTTTTAAACATCCAAATGAGTCCTAGTATGTGATCTGTATGACTATGTGAAATAAAAATATGCTTAATATCTTTTATATCAATATTAACTTGCTTTAATCTTTTTATTATTTCAATACTTCCACCTGTATCTACTAAAAACTTTCCACTCTCATTTTGTATTACGTAACAAGTATTATATAAATTTTATGTTCCACCGTTTCCTGTTCCTAACATAATTAATTTTTCCATATTATAACTTTAACCTCACTATCTAATATAATATTTATCTTTTATTTTTTAGAATATTTAACAACTTCACAGTTGCGCAATCCTAAAAAAACCAAATTATCTTTATCTGGTATTCCATTAAAATAGCAATTAACAGGAATACTTACTCCTCCATGTGATACTATTAGAATATTTTTTCCTTTATATTTTTCTGTCATACCATCTAATGTACTATATATTCTTTCAAAAAAATCTCTTATATTTTCCGCTTTATCATATTGTAAATTCTTTTTATAACTCCAAAATCCTTCAAAATCAAAATCTGTTCCTTGTTTTCCTTCAAACTCTCCAAAATCTCTTTCTGATATTCCATCTTCATATATAATTGGACAATTCAAGGTTTGGTTAATAATTTCTGCTGTTTGTTTTGCTCTTTTTAATGGAGAAGATATTATAATATCTATTTTTTCATCTTTTAATTTTTCGCTCGTAATCTTGGCTTGTTCAATACCTGTTGCATTTAATTCTATATCAGCCTTTCCCTGTACTCTTTTCTCGACATTCCAATCTGTTTGTCCATGTCTTGTCATTAACACTGCCATATTTTGTAATCTTCCTTTCTTTTATTTTCAATTTGATTGTAATTTTCTATACTTTGCTTTAGTCAGCTCTAATATATATTTATCTAAACTTGGAGATTCGTTTTTTCTTGCTAATTCAATTTCTTTTTCTATGTCATACGGAACTCTTACAAATTGTATTGATATAGATGATTTTTCTTTTGAATTATATTCTCCTTCTAATATACAATAATATGCTTGTGTTGTTTCTTCCATATTTGTTATCGTTTCATCATAATTAGGAAATTCCACAGCATTTCCTACACTTCCAACATTAATAATAGTTTTGTTTTGCAATTTTTGCATATATTGTTTATGAATATCTCCATATAGCACAATGTCTGGTATATTATCATTTTCATCTTCAAACATCTTCATTTTCTTTTCAATTGAATCTATATCAAATATTCTGTAGTTAAAATCATTTTTTGTAGCATGAAACATTCTTATATGACTACCACTAATAAAAATATCTTGATACATGGGTAAGCTATTTAAATATTCTAGTCTGTCTTTTCTTAATATATTATGATACCATTCTTTATGCTTATTTCCATTAGGATAAATAGCTCCATCATCACAATTACCTTTTATTACTATTTCGCATTTTTCTTTTATAATATCTACTACTTCACAAGGTGATGAACCTTTTAAAACTAAGTCCCCTAAGCAAAATATTCTTTTTATATTTCTTTTCTTTATATCTTCTAAAACTGCTTCTAATGCAACTATATTAGCATGTATATCTGATATTATTGC
>CALYAB010000076.1 GCA_944393395.1 uncultured Clostridia bacterium | reverse complement strand
GATTTTCATAGAACTGCACATATTTGGATTATAAATAATAAAAAAGAACTTTTATTACAAAAAAGAAGTTCAAGTAAAAAAACGCATCCTAATTGTTGGGATATTTCAGGAGCAGGACATATTAGAGCAGGAGAAACTGTAATAGAAGGAGCAATTAGAGAGCTAAAGGAAGAACTTGGTGTAAAAACAAAAGAAAGTGATTTAAAATTTATTTCAATAGTAAAAAGTACGAAAAATCCTAAAAATCATGAATTTCAATATGTTTATTTGTTAGAATGCAATAATAAAATAGAAAATTATATTTTTGAGGATGAAGAAGTATCAGAAGTAAAATATGTACATTTTAAAGATTTAGAAAAAATGGTGGAAGAAAAAGTAGAAGGGTTACTATTACATGATGAAGAATATAAGAAATTATTTAAATACATTAGAGACAATTTTATATAAAAGAAAGAGGAAATGGAAATGATAAAAAATATTATATTTGACATCGGAGGAATAGTTTTAGAATGGGGAAATAAACCTTTAATAGAATTATTGAATAAAACTGACTATGAAGTAAATAAAATATGTAAAATAATATATGGAGATAGCAGATTTAAAGAATGTATATTAGGAAACCTATCTCAATTTGAATATATGAAACAAATTATGAATGAAAATCCTAAATATTCAGATGATATTAAAAAAATACTATCAGAAGAATATCAAGAAAAAGCATTACCACTAATCAAAGAAAATTTAGAAAAAATATGCGAACTAAAAAATAAAGGATATAAAATATATTTCCTTTCAAATATAACAGATGTATCGTACAACTATTTAAATGATAAACTTAACATATTAAATATGGTAGATGGAGGAGTTTATTCTTGTAAAGAACATCTAAAAAAACCAAGCAAAGAGATTTTTGATACATTAATTAAAAGATTTGACTTAAATAAAGAAGAAACAATATTTTTTGATGATAGCCAAAAAAATGTTAAAGCAGGAAATGAATATGGAGTAAAAAGTTATGTTTTTAACTCTATAAAAGATATAACTGCATTAGAACTTTAAAGATGGAGGAAAAATATGATAGATAAAGTTGGTGGAGTAATTTTAAAAGATAAAAAAATTCTTGTACAAAGAAAAAAGAATAATAGAGAAGAATGCATAATTCCAGGAGGAAAACGTGAAGGAAATGAAACGGACTTTGAAACATTAAAAAGAGAACTTGATGAAGAATTAGATGTAGAATTATTGAATGCTGAATTTCTAGGTGGCTATGATGATATTGCTTGTTTTTCAGATGAACCTATTCATGTTCAAACATATTTGGCTGAAATAAAGGGAAGAATCAAATGTAAAAATGAAATTAAAGAAGCAATATGGATTGACAAGAATTATAAAGAAAAAGGAATAAAAGTAGGTAGTATTTTAGGCGAATATGTTATACCAAATTTAATAGAGAGAGGATTAATGTAATGATACTTGTAAGTGCTTGTTTAGTAGGAATTAATTGTAAATATAGTGGAGGCAATAATTATAATCAAAAAATTTTTGATTTAGTAAAGGAAGGAAAAGCAATACCAATATGCCCAGAACAATTAGGAGGATTAAATACTCCGAGAAAACCTGTTGAATTAAAAGTAATTAATGGTAAAAGATGTGCAATTGACAATGAAGGTAATGATCTTACAGAAAATTTTGAAAGAGGGGCATTAGAAGTATTAAATTTGGCTAAAAACTTAAATATTAATAAAGCCATACTTCAGCCAAGAAGTCCATCTTGTGGAGTTAATAAGATTTATAGTGGAAATTTTGATAATAAATTAGTTGATGGAAATGGTATATTAGCAGAACTTTTAAAGCAAAATGGAATCGATGTTTTAACTCCAAATGAAATATAAAATGATTATATTAGAAAATATATTAATAGAAGGAGAAAACTAAAAATGTATAAAAAATCTATTATGATTGATATGGATGAAGTTATTGTAATAGGAAGATTTTCAGAGTTCTTAGTAGAATTTTTAGGAAAAGTAGATTTTAAACAATTACATAGTCAATATAGGCAAGATTTAATAAAAGGAAGAGAAGAAGAATTTAAAAAAATATATAAATATAAAAATCTATATAGAAATGATAATGGAGATTATATTGAGCCATTACCTAATTGTGTTGAACTAATGCAAGAGTTAAATAAAAAATATGATGTTTATATTGCAACAACTTATATTTGGAAAGAGAATGTAATTGATGCATCTACTAATTTAAAGAATAAGTTTGAATATTTACATTATTGTTTGCCTTTTATTGACAAAAATAATTTTATATTCATGACAGATAAAACAAAAATAAGATATGATATAGGAATTGATGATAGACTATCTAATTTAGAAAATTGTGATAAGAAGTTATTATTTACAGAGTTTAGAAATAAAAAGTTAACTGATGAAGAGCTTGAAGAAAAAGGCATAATAAGAGTAAATAATTGGTTAGATGTAAAAAAAGAATTATTATAAATATAAAAATTTAAAATAAGATAGGAGAAAAAATGGACAAGCCAATAAGAAAAGCTGTTAGATGTTTTTTAATAAAAGATAATAGAGTAGTAGTAACGAAATATAAAGAAGGAAATAAAAAAGCAGGGTATTATGAAATACCAGGTGGAAAAATTGAAGAGGGAGAAAATCCAGAACAAACTTATAAATTGGAGGAACAATAATTGAGTCAAATAACAGAAAAAATCAAGCAAGAATTATTAATTAGATATGAAAAGTCAAAAGAAAAAGATGGATATGACTTTTGGAATGAACATATAAAATATGTTGTAGAGAACGGAATAAAATTAGCAAAAAAATATGGAGCAGATGTAGAAATAGTAGAATTAGGAGCATTGTTGCATGATATAGCGATGCCATCAGAGTATGGAGAAAGAGAACAACATCATATATATGGGGCAGAAATTGCAGAACAATTATTGGCAGAATTAAATTATCCAAAAGAAAGAATAGAACAAGTAAAAAATTGTGTATTAAATCATAGAGGTAGTCAAGATAGACCACGAAATACGATTGAAGAACAATGTGTGGCAGATGCAGATGTAATTGCGCACTTTGATTGCATACCATCATTATTTTCTTTAGCTTATAAGGAAATGAATTTATCTATATCAGATGGGAAAGAATATATAAGGAGAAAACTAGAAAGAGATTATAATAAGTTAAGTCCAAGAACTAGAGAATTATTAAAATATAGGTATAAGAATATAGTTGATGTATTATTTGTTGATTAGAACATATAAATAAAAAAATTAGGAAATTATAATAATATTAAATAAATATATAGCATGGAATTTCAACAAATGCTGTGCTATATATTTTTTTGACACTATATTAAATAAATCTTTTACAAATTTTGTTAAAAAGATTGAATATATTTAAGAAAGATAATACAATACAAATGTTCGCACAGAAAATAAAAATATTTGAAGATCTTGATAATTTTATAAAATGTTGAAGGAGGGAATATATAAATGAAGTTAGAAGATTATAAATCAGGCAAATATGTGAAAATGAATGACTACAAAGCATTTATTCCTAGTAAAATAAACTATAACTGGGGATGGGATGACACAAAATTGGACAAACTATTGGCAGAAGCCAACAGACAAATTGGAGAGTTAAATGCATATTCATTATTAATACCAAATGTAGATTTATATATTAAAATGCATGTAAA
>CALYAB010000075.1 GCA_944393395.1 uncultured Clostridia bacterium | reverse complement strand
GAAAGAAGAAATTGGAAAACCAAAATTTGAATATAAATCATTTGCAGTACCAGAAGATATTTATGAATTTGTAGAAAATAATTTTAAAGAAGACATGTTAAATGCTGTACAAGAAAAAGATAAAGAAACAAGAGATAATAATGTTGCTGAATTGACTGAAAAAATTGCAAATAGCTATGAAGAAAAATTTGGTCAAGAAGCTGCAGAAGAAAATAAAGCAAATATTGGTGAAGCAATTTATAAATTAGAAAAGAAATGTGTAAGACATTTAATATTTGATGAGCATAAAAGAGTTGATGGAAGAGCATTAGATGAAATAAGACCATTATCATGTGAAGTAGGATTATTGCCACGTACACATGGAAGTGCTTTATTCACAAGAGGACAAACTCAAGTATTATCAGTGGCAACTTTAGGAATGATTAGCGAAGAACAAGTATTAGATGGAATTGATACTGAGGATTCAAAAAGATATATGCATCATTATAACTTCCCAAGTTATAGTGTTGGTGAAGCAAGGCCATCAAGAGGGCCTGGTAGAAGAGAAATAGGTCATGGAGCTTTAGCAGAAAAAGCATTAGTTCCAGTAATACCATCAAAAGAAGAATTTCCTTATGCTATAAGAGTAGTATCAGAAGTGTTATCTTCAAATGGTTCAACATCACAAGCAAGTATTTGTGGTAGTACTTTAGCATTAATGGATGCAGGTGTGCCAATTAAAAGACCAGTTGCAGGTATTTCAACAGGTTTAGTAACAAATCCAGATAACGAAAAAGATTATGTTATGTTAGTAGATATACAAGGAATCGAAGATTTCTTCGGAGATATGGACTTTAAAGTTGGAGGAACTGAAAAAGGTATTACAGCAATCCAAGTAGATATAAAAGTTGATGGATTATCTTATGATATTATAAAAGAAGCTTTTGAGAAAACAAGAATCGCTAGAAAACATATATTAGAAGATGTAATGTTACCAGTATTAGATAAGCCAAGAGAAGATATATCTAAATATGCACCAAGAATTGTGAGTACACAAATAAAAGTAGACAAAATAAAAGATGTTATTGGACCTGGAGGAAAAATGATTAACAAAATTATTGATGAGACAGGTGTAAAAATAGATATTGAAGAAGATGGAGAAGTATTTATTTATTCAAATGATAGTAAAAAAGCAGAAATAGCATTAGAAATGATAGAAGATATTGTCAGAGAAGTAGAAGTTGGTGGTATCTATTATGGAGAAGTTGTTAGATTAATGAGCTTTGGAGCTTTTGTGGATTTAGGATGTGGAGGAAAAGAAGGATTACTACACATTTCACAGATTTCTAAAGAAAGAATTAAAAATATAGAAGATGTATTACATGTAGGTGATAAAGTAACAGTAAGAGTTACTGATATAGACGATCAAGGTAGAATTAATTTGACAATGAAAGATTTATCTGATACTAAATCTGATGATGAGACAAAATAAACTCGATTTTGTATAAATTAGGTAATTAAAATATAAGGGGTTGTATAAAATATAATACAACTCTTTTGGTATTATAGGAAAATTCATTTGATATAAAGTAGATAATTATAAAATTTAATTAAAATTTGTGAAAGTAGGGATAAAACATGAATTATGTAATCGAACTATCTGAATATTTAGGAAATTTAACAGGAATAGATAGTGAGTATATAAAATTATCAATATTAACAATATTAGTATTTTTGGTAATTGGAATAATAAAAATAGTTATAAGAAAAATATATTCAAACTTACCAGTAAATGATAAAAAGAAATATTTTAGAAACAGAAAAATAAGAATTGTTTTAACGGCTCTGTCATTTGTGTTAGTATTTCTTATTTGGGGAGAAAAATTGTCAGGGCTAATTACAATAATCAGTTTTATATCAGCTGGTTTAACAATAGCAATAAGAGAAATTATATTTAATTTTTTTGCTGGTATTTATATAAATGTAAACAAACCATTTGAGATAGAAGATAGGATTGAATTAGATGATGTTAAAGGTGATGTAATAACAATGCATCCATTAGGGTTTGAGATTTTAGAAATTGGTGATAGAGTATATGGAGAACAAAGTACAGGTAGAATTATACATGTACCAAACTCATATATATTTACAAAGACGTTGAAAAACTATACAAAAGTATTTAAATATATATGGGATGAAATAAAAGTTGAAGTTACATTAGATTCTGATATAAAGAAAACAGAAGAGATTTTGTATGAAATATTATATGACAACGAAAGTCTAAGAGAAGTTCCTACAAAAATGGAAAATGCTGTTGATGAAGCGATTTTGGAGTATAGGATATATTATAATAATTTAGATCCTATCATATATATAAAAATTGAAAAGTCACATGTGGAAATGCATTTAAGATATTTAGTACATCCAAAAAAAGCGAGAAATGTACAGGATGAGATTAATTTAAGAATATTAGAAGAATATAAGAAAGGAAATATTGACTTATATATAAAAGATTAATTTTTAACATATTCAATAAAAAATTCAAAAAAACCTTGCATTTTTGGCAAAAAGTGGGTATAATATAGAAGTAAAGACAAGATGAGCAAGAGAGTGGGAACAAATCCCACTCTTAAATTTTGAAAAAAGGAGGAAAACTTCTTGGCAAATATAGAAAAAAAAGTAGAAAATTTACTAAAAGAAAAAATAGAGAACTTAGGCTATGACTTATATGATGTAGAATATGCAAAAGAAGGAAAAAATTATTTTTTAAGAATCTATATTGACAAACCAGAAGGAATAGATTTAAATGATTGTGAGAAAGTAAATAATGAAATATCAGACATACTAGATGAAGCAAATTATATCAAAGATCAATATTTTTTAGAAGTTTCATCACCAGGAATAGAAAGAGTTTTAAGAAAAGACAAGCACTTAGAACAAAATAAAGGAAAAGAAGTAGCAATAAAATTATTTAGAAAAGATGAGAATGGTAAAAAAGAATATCAAGGAATATTAAAAGATTTTAATGATGAAACTATTATGTTAGAAGATGATATAATAATTGAAAGAAAGCAAATTGCACAAATTAAAACCATATATGAATGGTAATAAATATTGTCATGTGAACAATGATGTGGACTTTAAAATGTTATAAATATGGAAAATGTTCTAAAAGTCTGCTATTGTTCTCTAAAGTAAAAGAAAGGAATGTGAAAAAATGAAAAGCAAAAGCAAAGCAAAAGAACCAGCTATAGATAATAAGGAATTAATATTAGCATTAGAGGAGCTAGAAGAAGAAAAGGGAATAAAAAAGGAATATTTATTAGAATCAATTGAAACAGCATTACTTACAGCATATAAAAGAAATTTTGATGCATTAGATAATGTAAAAGTAGTTATGGACCCAGAAACAGGGGCAACACATGTATATTCAATAAAAGAAGTAATGGAAAATGCTAAAGATAATGCTTTAGAGATTAGCATAGATGAAGCAAGAAAGATAAATAAAGATGTAAACATAGGTGATAGTGTAGAAATAGAAATTGTTCCTAGAAATTTTGGAAGAATAGCTGCACAAACAGCTAAACAAGTTATAATACAAAAATTAAGGGAAGCAGAAAGAGAAATAATATATACAGAATTTAATGACAGAAAGGGTGAAATTGTTTCAGGGATAATTCAAAAAGCAGATAAAAATATTGTTGTAATGGATTTAGGAAAATTAGAAGGAATAATGCCAACTAAAGAACAAATTCCTACAGAAAAATACAGAGTAAATGATAAGATAAAAGGATATGTTTTAGATGTTGAAAAAGGGGCAAAAGGAGCACCTCAAGTTATTGTTTCTAGAAGTCATCCTGATTTTGTAAGAAAATTATTAGAATTTGAAATACCTGAAATTTATGAAGG
>CALYAB010000074.1 GCA_944393395.1 uncultured Clostridia bacterium | reverse complement strand
ATTTTTACTGAATTATAAATAATTTCTTTAATGTTCTCAAACTTTGTAGCTTGCCTTAAAATAGTTTCTTTCATATTTTTATTTTCCTTTTATTTTTATTTAGGTTTTGGGTTTAGCCTATAAACCTTGGCTATATAATACCATAACCCTAGCTTAACACAAAAATAAAAGACCAGTCAATTTGTCGACCGGTCTTTCAAATTTCAAAATTTCTACTTTTACTTATTAATTTTCTTGCTTTTTCTTTTGTTTTACAAGTTACGCTATTTATTTAGTTTTATTCCCAATTTAATATAGGATATCCATTGTTAATGTTATTTGTGTCTTCTTTAAATGTATTTTCATCATTTATTATAGATATTATATCTGGCATTTCTAAATTTATTGTATACCCATCTGTTATTCCTAAACTTCCGACTGCATACTCTATTGTGTCACTATGCCATTTACATAACTCAATATTATCTGCAGAATAAGAACCCCCAGCTATCCCTCCTTCAAAAGCATTAGGTTTTTGTTCACTTTTACCAGATATATTACCCTTATGATAACATTCTTTAATAATTGTATTATGACCACTTCCTACAATTCCACCTGATGCTTCTTTATTAGATATTATTTTTCCACTATTATAACAATTGAGTATTGATGTTGCTGAAATTCTTCCCACTATTCCTCCTACTTGCCCTACTCCTGTTATTTCTCCAGAATTATAGCAATTTTTTACAATTGTATTATCAGCTCCCCCAGTAATTCCACCAACTGAAAAATTGTTTTGCTCTATATTGCCATTATTATAACAATTAAATATATTTCCCGCAAAGCTCTTTCCAACTATTCCTCCAATGTATGGATTCCCTGATGATGAATTTGAATCATATTCTAATTCTATTTTATCCCCATTCTCTAGCCTTGTCTTGGTATAATTACTCGCTTCTTGTCCATATGGTTGCTCTTCTTTTTGAGTATGTACTGTTTCTGGTGTATCAATTCCCAAAAATCTAACTGTTATAATTTCATTATTTAAATTAAATTTTGCAGTATCACCATCTACCGCTTCATAGAATTCTAATTCTATTCTTGTTGTATCTTCATTTTCATAAATATCTATAATATTAAATTTTTCAATTTTTTAAACATTTCTTATCTCCTAATTTCCATTTTTTAATTTTTTGTAACTTTTGTAATTTTTTTGTGAATTATATTGACTTTTTATAATTAGCTTTTTAAAATATACTTAATT
Source organism: uncultured Clostridia bacterium (assembly GCA_944393395.1). GTDB lineage: Bacteria > Bacillota > Clostridia > TANB77 > CAG-508 > CAG-269. Next base: position 3,222 of record CALYAB010000074.1, on the reverse strand, counting down.
ATTTTCTATTTTTTTATTTCTTTTATGTTCTCCCATAAATTTTAAAAGTAGGAGGTGTTTTTATTGAATCACGATTTTTTAAGTACACTTAATAATGCCATTGATGGCTTAGATAAATCTATCCATGATAAAATAAATGGCTCTGTTATAGATACCTTTATTCATGAATTACAAGATTACCTTACTAAATTACAATCTGCTAGTCTGCTTCCATCATTAAACCGTTACACAATTTTTACTTGTGCGGAAATAGATAACGATTTTGCTACTTGCTTTGATTATAATGAAAAGAAGATTTATTATGTACCCACAAAAAATATTGTAGGAGATATGCCTCAGCCAGGAGATGCATTGAAAATAAAGAATGATGGCACTTTCTATGTTGATTATACAGCAATTTTTACAGAACCAGATATTCTTAAATCATCTTTTGCAGAGTGTACTATAGCTAAATAACATTTATAATATTATCCATCTTCCTTTTCTGGCATTTCCTTCGCGAGATATAATTTTATTTTCTTTTAATTTTTTCAAATTCCATTTAATTCCAGACAAAGTGATATTTTCTATTTTTTGTGCTAATTCCTTTGTAGTAATTGTAGGATTTTTATTTATGATTTCAATTATTTTCCTTTGAGTATTATTTATATTATCTGGATAATTGGTATAGTTTTTGGTATAGTTTTTGGTATAGTTTTCGGTATAGTCATCTATGTGATTGCTGTTATTTTCCTTAGTATACAATATTAATGTTGTTCTATTTGGATTAAACGTTTCTTCAATTTCAGGAATTACCCAGCCTTTTTCCTTCCATACATCATTTATCATAGATAGTCCCGAACCTGCTCTTTCTCCATATCCTAGATAAGAAAACATTTTATGAAGTAAAGGATTTCTCGGATCACTTTGTCCTCCTTTAAATGCTTCAGCTACTGGAATTCTCATATTTCCTGGATTTGCAAATTTAAAGTAATTCTCTCCTTTTTCTATTACTATACTTCCACTTTCATCATATTGTGTGTGTATTAAACTATTTGATAAAGCTTCCCTAATACATTTATGAATAGTGGTATCTTCTATTCTCATCAAATTATTATCTAATTCAAATGGTATTTCTAAATCAGCAGTTAATCTATTCACAATTTTTTCAAAAAAATCCCATAGATTACCTGTCCAACTATCATCCCAAGAAGTTATTCTATTAGACCATCTTTCTGTAGTTACAGAATCTTTAATTTCTCTATAATCCAAAAAATAATTTGGAAGTATTGATACTATATCCTTTTCTTCCCCAAACATTAGCAAACCTGCTAATGTTAATTTTTTAGTTTGTCTATCTAATGCATTTAATCTGTATAAAAATTCTTCATCATCTATTTTATTCCATTCATGAGTTTCTCCTTTATGTATTTTAAATCTAATTCTATAATCTTTTAAAGTTTCCTTATTTATATTTTTAATATCGTACTCCTCTAATATTATTTGGTCTTTCGTTTTTTCATTACTCTCACTAATCATAGTTTTAATTTCATATTCAGAACATTTGAAATCGCCCTCATGAAATCTTTTATATGTTCCTGTCATTGGATTGTTATTTATATAAATAGGTTTATTCCTTCTATTTGCCTTTAATATTTCTATTACTATAATTTTTTTATTTTCAATTTCTAATATATCAATGCTATCATCATTAATAATATTTTGACTAACTTTTTCTTTATTATTTATAGTATTCCAAAAATCTTTTAGAATATTATTTACATTTTCCACACCTTCTACAGTATATACATTGTTTTCTTTGTTCTCTTTTACTCCTAAAATAATTATTCCGACCTTTTGAATTTGCAAAAGCTGAATATGTACTCCATAAAGATTTAGGTAATTGTTTTTTAGACTCTTTAAATTCTATTTCTTTATTCTCTCCAATATTTAATAAATTTATTATTTGTTGTTTAGTCATAAATCTATCTCTCCTTAACTTGTTCGCTTTAATTAACTTTATACACATTATAGCATTTATTTTTTAAATTTTCATTATAAATTCAAAAAAAAGATGACATTGTATTATTATTTTTTACAATTCATCTTTTAAATATGTGAAAATTTTATTTTTACTAAATTGTTGTTAGGAGGAACCCTTTGCTATTACTACATTTTATTTTTTCGTCATAAGAGAACAAAATTGTAACGACTAACGCTATTAATGTTATACCTTGCATCTGCTTTTTTAACATTTTAATTTTTTTACTTTTGTTTTTCATTCTCTGATTCCTCCTCGTATTTTTAGTTCTAAAATTTAAATAAACATAAAAAACTATGCCTCTTTTGCGTTATTTTATAATATAGGAAAAATCGAAGATTTTGCCTATATTACAAGGTTAAGTTACCTTAGCCAAGCCCGAGCAAAGCTCGTGGCATATGGCGAAGCCACTTTTCTTATATACGCATAAAAAGCATAGTTTTTTTACTACGTTTACATAATTTTAATTTATTAAATCTTACGATATATATATATATATATATACAGCCCCAAGGCTTTCAGCGTTTTTTATCATTTGTTTGTGCTCCTTTGTTTTTCTTTATTTTAACATAGATTTTAAATTCTGTAAAAAATATTTAATCTTTTATACATTCAAAATAAGAATTAGGTTTTTACACCTAATTCTTTACTTAGCCATTTGTTTCTGATAAATTCTCATCATACTTTCATCAATTTTGTTAATAATCTTCGCATACCAAGCTAATTTTTTGGAGTCCTTATTAGAAAGTTTCGCTTTTGTTTTGTACTTCATTTTATGTTCTGCTGAAGCCCAAAAATCCATCGCAAGTGTTCTGATTTGTATTTCTACTTTTATTGGTATAATATCTTCTTCATAATGTATCATTGTTTCAATTACCATATGGTATCCCATATATCCGCTTTTTTTAGGATTAGTTATGTAATCTTTTTCTTTTATTACCCTAGTATTTGGCATACTTCTTATAATATCCCTAACTCTAAAAACATCATCTTGAAAAGTACATACAACCCTAATACCTGCTATGTCATTTATATACTCTATTAAATTTTTATAATTTAGTTCGTAATTTTTCTTCTTCATTTTATTTATTATGCTTGTTGGAGTTTTTATTCTACTTGAAATATGATTAATAACTTCATAATTATATTTGTTATTAAAATATTCTTGAAGAGCTCCGTAGTTTGTCTAAAATGTCTATTTG
>CALYAB010000073.1 GCA_944393395.1 uncultured Clostridia bacterium | reverse complement strand
AAAATTATGGTAAAGAAAATGATGAAGAATTCTTAAAAAATGAAAATGTAAGAAATTATATAAAACAAGGATTAGAATCAGAAAAAGCAATAGAATTTTTAGTAGAAAATGCAAAAATAAAATAGAAAAGAAATAAAAAAGGTTGGGGAATTAAATTTAATAGTTAAATTTTATCCTCAGCTTTTTTGACAATTATTAAGAGGTAGAATATATTAAAAATGATTGTCAAAATATATTAATTAACTAATATTGTTTTATTATAGAAAATATAATTTTCGATAATAAAACAAAATAAAATTTGTATAGCTAAAAATTAGGTTAAGACAATATATAGTATAAAATTTTAAAGGAGGATTAAATATGTTAGAAAAAAATAGTTTAGTACCATATGTTATAGAGCAAACAAGTAAAGGAGAAAGATCATACGATATTTTCTCAAGATTATTAAAAGATAGAATAATATTTTTAGGAGAAGATGTTAATCCAACAACTTCAAGTTTAGTAATAGCACAATTATTATTCTTAGAATCAGAAGATCCAGACAAAGATATTAATTTATATATTAATTCACCAGGTGGATCAATAACAGATGGAATGGGAATAATAGATACAATGAATTATATAAAATGTCCAGTATCAACAATCTGTATAGGAATGGCAGCTAGTATGGGAGCAGCATTACTTGCAGCTGGTGAAAAAGGTAAGAGATTTGCTACTCCAAATGCTGAAATATTAATACATCAACCATTAATCGGTGGTGGAGGAATTTCTGGTCAAGCAACAGAAGTAAAAATTCATGCAGATCATTTAGTAAAAACAAGAGAAAAATTGAATAAATTTTTGAGTGAAAGAACAGGTCAATCAATAGAAACAATCCAAAAAGATACAGAAAGAGACAATTACATGACAGCAGAAGAAGCTTTAAAATATGGATTAATAGATGGAATAATGGATAAAAGAAAATAAATAAAAAAGTGTATAATAATTTTTAAAATTAATATAATATAAGGGAAGCATGAATTAGTAAATCAAAGCAATAAAAAAGAGTTTTGGAGGGAATGATAAAAGAAATGGCAAAAAATGATGTACCAAAGAGTGTAAGATGTTCATTTTGTGGTAAAGCACAAGAAAATGTTAGAAAAATAGTAGCTGGACCAGGAGTATATATATGTGATGAATGTGTAGACCTTTGTAATAGTATTATAGAATCAGAATTATATGATGATGAAAAAGCAGGATATACATTAAATGAATTAAATGATATTCCTAGTCCAAAAGAAATAAAAAAAGTTTTAGATGATTATGTAATAGGTCAAGAAGATGCCAAAAAAACATTGTCTGTTGCAGTATATAATCATTACAAAAGAATAGCACATGAAGAGGTTGTGGAAAAAGATGAAGTAGAAATTCAAAAAAGTAATATACTACTTCTAGGACCAACAGGTTGCGGAAAAACATTACTTGCAAGAACATTGGCAAGAATTCTAGATGTACCATTCGCAATAGCTGATGCTACAACACTTACAGAAGCTGGATATGTAGGAGAAGATGTTGAAAATATTTTATTAAAATTAATTCAGGCAGCAGATGGAGATGTTCAAAAAGCTGAAAAAGGAATTATATATATAGATGAAATAGATAAAATAACAAGAAAATCAGAAAATCCATCAATAACAAGAGATGTAAGTGGTGAAGGTGTGCAACAAGCACTATTAAAGATTATAGAAGGAACAATTGCTTCAGTGCCACCACAAGGAGGAAGAAAACATCCAAATCAAGAATTAATACAAATAAATACAGAAAATATATTAATTATATGTGGAGGAGCTTTTGAAGGACTAGAAAATATTATAAAAGATAGAACTGGTAAAAAATCAATAGGATTTGGTTCTAAGATAGAAAGCGCCAAAGAAATTAGTAAATATGAAGTATTTAAAGAATTATTACCACAAGATTTATTAAAATTTGGTTTAATTCCAGAATTTATAGGAAGATTGCCAATAGTTGCTACATTACAAGAATTAGATAGAAATGCTTTAATAGAAATATTAAAAGAACCTAAAAATTCATTAATTAAACAATATCAAAAATTGTTTGAAATTGATGGCGTGGAATTAATATTTGAAGAAGATGCATTGGGTGCAATTGTAGATAAAGCAATAGAAAGAAAAACTGGTGCAAGAGGATTGCGTTCTATAATAGAGGAAAGAATGAGAGATATTATGTTTGATATACCATCAAATCCAAATATTGAAAAATGTGTTATTACAAAAAGAACAATAATTGATAATGAGGCACCTGATATTGTGGTTAATAATAATAAACAACAAAAGAGAAAAAAGAAAAAAAGACAAGTGCCAGAAAGTGAAGAAAAAGAAACAGCATAGATTTTGAGGTGTGTTGAGTTTGTGTTCGGAATGAGAATGCAAAAAATTAAAAAAAACTAAAGCACATAAACAGTGAGTAAATTTTAAAGGTTACTCACTGTTTTAAACTTTCAATTTTTTATCTTCTTAAATATCTACATCTTTGTATTTATCTAAATCCATTTCATCTAAAGAATTTTGAATACAACTAACAATTACATTATTAAAACTCATATCTTCCTTTTTAGCAATTTTTTTCAACATTTCATTCATATTTTCAGGTAATCTAATAGAAATTTTTACATTACTTTTTTTATATTTAGTAATCTCAAACATATATATTCCTCCAATTATTAAATAATATAAATACTTTAATAATTATTGTCGCACAAAAATACTTCAAAAAATACCAGACAAAAGTATTGCACTTTTTTAAAAATATTGGTATATTAAAAGTGTGAAAAATAAATAATAACAAATGAGGAGGAATTAGAAAAATGAAAGTACAACTAAAAGGAAAAAAAGGTATCACATTAATTGCTTTAGTAATCACAATTTTGTTCTCTTATGACGAAAAAATAAAACGTAGTAATAGCAAAGGTTTCCTCCTACAAGCAATTTAGTAAATTATAAAATTTTCACATATTTGAAAGCTGAATTGTAAAAAATAATAATATAATGTCATCTTTTTTGAATTTATAATGAAAAATTTTAAAATACATGATATAATGCTAATTGTTAAAAGATAAATAAATTTTGCAGACAGCATCTGCAAAATTAGAAAGAGGAGAATATGAACGAATTAGAAAATATAGATAGCATTAATATTGATGACTTGTATAACAGAATAGTTACATTGATAGAAAATGCAAAAAGAAATGTAGCAACTACAGTAAACCAAGAAATGACATTATTGTATTGGAATATAGGAAAAGATATAACAGATAATGTTTTAAAAAATAGGAAAGCAGAATATGGAAAGTCTGTAATAAAAAAATTAAGCCAGAAACTAACTCTTGAATATGGTCGAGGATATAGTAGAGCGAATTTATTTAGAATGATAAAATTCTATGAATATTTTAATGATTTTGAAAAAATCTCGACGTTGTCGAGAAAATTAAGTTGGTCACATTTTGTTGAATTATTACAAATTCAAGATAAATTAAAAAGAGAATTTTATGCAACAATGTGTTCAAATGAATATTGGTCAGTAAGAACATTAAGAGAACGAATTGGGTCAGCTTTATTTGAGAGAACAGCAATATCTAAAAAACCAGAAGAAACTATAATAAATGATTTGCAATTGTTAAGCAATGAAAATAAGATGACCACAAATTTATTTTTTAGAGATCCATATATATTAGATTTTTTAGATTTAAAAGATACATACAGCGAAAAAGATTTAGAGAATGCAATTATAAGTGAATTAGAAAAGTTTATTTTAGAAATGGGAAATGATTTTGCTTTTTTGGCTAGGCAAAAGAGAATAACAATAGATGGAGAAGATTATTATATTGATTTGTTGTTCTACCACAGAAAAATGAAAAGATTAGTAGTTATAGAATTGAAACTAGATAAATTTAGACCAGAGTACAAAGGTCAAGTTGAATTATATCTAAAGTGGCTAGATAAGTATGAAAAGGCAGAAGGAGAAGAATCACCAATTGCTATTATATTATGTGCAACAAAAAGCGATATGATGGCACAACTATTAGAATTAGATAATAGTGGAATACATGTAGCACAATATTTGACAGAATATGTACCAAAAGAAATATTAGAGCAGAAATTGATAAATAGTATAGAAAATGCAAAAATACAATTAGAACAAAGGAAAAATATTGACGATAATAACGAATAATTCAAATTTTCTCGACAATATCGAGAAAATTTGAATTGACAAACACTTTGAATTTAGAAATAAGTTCAAGGTGTTTTTTTATAGAAATTTTTTAGTTACATTAAAAAGATATAAAGTTATATTAAAAATAATATAAAATGGCTCAAAATTGAAAATGAAGCGAATAAAAGGAAGAAGGTGAGGGAATGTCAAACTTAAATTTAAAAGGTATATGGATACCAATAGAGATATTAACAAATAATAAGTTAAGCGATAAAGAAAAAATAATATATACAATAACTATCTATTTAAGCAAAGAAAACAAATATTGCTATCTAACCAATAAATCTATAAGTGAATTATTGGATATATCAATAACACAAGTATCAAAACTAGTAAATTCACTAAAAGATAAAGGATATATAAATATTGAAATAATCTATAAAGAAAATAGTAAAGAAGTAGAGATGAGAAAAATAATACCTATTGAAGAAAAGTTAAATACCCTATTTAACAAAAGTTTAATACCCTCTCCAACAAAACTTCAATACCCTACCCGCGAAAAGTTTAAGGATAATAAAATATATAATAAAAATAATAATAAAATATATAATAACGACAAACAAAATTTTAAGAAAACAAAAGCTAATTTTGAAGAAAGAACGTATGAAGGATTTGATTTTAATACATTGTATTGGTGTTAGAATAGATTTATATTATTATGTGGGAAAATTAGTATATGAAAAATCTTCTTGGGGTAATAAATTTATAGAAAATTTAA
>CALYAB010000072.1 GCA_944393395.1 uncultured Clostridia bacterium | reverse complement strand
TTTGTAGATGTAGAAAACAATTTATACTCAGGACTTTTGTATTGTGGAAGATGTGGAACTGCAATGTATAAAAGAAAGGGAACAAGTGGTACAAGAAAAAGACCAGATAGTTATTTATGTAAAAAATATAGTAATGAAGGTGCTATAAAAGATATAAGACCAGATTATGGTTGCAAACCACACAGAATAAGAATAGAATATTTAGACCAAATCGTAAATGCTTATATAGATAACTTAATTAGCAATCCAGAATTTAAAGATTTTGTAATGAACAATGTAAAAGCAATTAATACAAATAAAGTTACTTTAGAAAAAGATATAAATAAATCAAAGCAAGCTATAGAAAAATTAGAAAAACAATTCAAACAAGTATATGAAGATAAATTAAATGAATTAATTCCAGAATTTATATATAAAGACAAAAAACAAGAATTAGAAAAGAAAATAAAAAATGAAAAAGAAAAACTAGATGAAATACAAACAAAATTTAATACATTAAATAAATTAGAAGATAAAGAGGATTTAATTTTTAAAGCAATTGATGACATCAAGAAAAACGGACTAACCAAAGAAGAACTATCAAGATTATTTGACAAAATTGTAGTATTTGATTCAAAAGAGATAACCAAAGAACAAAAAGAAGAGTATAACCTAAATGATGAAATGTACAAAGAACTCTATGAAAATGGAGGTTTAGCATTCCATTTAAAGTTCATGTATCCACAAACTATCACAAACAGGAGGATGTGATATTGGAACCAGACCAATTGACTTACATTTAAAAGCTTTTGAAAAATTAGGAATAAATATTGACAAAAACTATGGAAAAATAGTATGTAGTTGTGATAAAATAAGTGGGGAAAAAATTGATTTTGAATTTCCAAGTGTTGGAGCAACTGAAAATGCTATACTTGCAAGTTGTTTGGGAGAAGGAACAACAACAATAACAAATGCAGCAAGAGAACCTGAAATAATCGATTTACAAAACTTTTTAAATAGAATGGGAGCAAAAGTAAGAGGAGCGGGTTCAAACAAAATAGAAGTGGTTGGAGTAAAAAAACTAAAAGATGTAAGTTATAACATTATGCCAGATAGAATAGAAGTAGGAACATTTTTATGTATGGCAGCAATGACAAATGGAAATTTAATTTTAGAAGGAGTAAACAATACACAAATAATTCCAATCATAGACAAATTACAAGAATGTGGGTGTAAAATAGAAAGTAAAGTAAATAAAATTGAAATAAGTGCACCTAAAAGATTAAGAGCAACTGATATAAAAACAATGCCATATCCAGGATTTCCAACAGATATGCAATCAATATTTGCAACAGCTTTAACAACTGCAAGAGGTACATCTGTAATAGTAGAAAATATATTTGAAAATAGATACAAATATACACAAGAACTAATTAGAATGGGAGCAAGAATAACAATTGAAGGAAAAACGGCAATTATAAAAGGAGTTAGAAGATTATATAATGCAAATGTAAAGGCAACAGATTTAAGAGGTGGTGCAGCTTTAGTAATGGCAGCTTTATCTACAAAAGGTGAATCAAAAGTGGATAATATAGAATATATACTAAGAGGATATGAAAATTTTGAGAATAAAATCCAAAATATAGGAGGAAAAATTAAAGAGATAAAAATATGAAATAACTTTTGCATTATACTAACATAAAATTTGGAAATACTAAAAAGCCACTATTATTAAAAGAGTTTGTTTTTTACATTATAGGAAAGACTATGAAACTTTGTTGTTTCGTGGATTAAAGTGAAAATAAGATTTTACATTTTAAAGAAAAGTTTAAATTCCTATAATGCAAAAAACAATATAGAAAAAACACAAAGGAGGTATCAAATGTCAAAGAAACAAAGAAAAAAAGAGATGAACCTATATTATTTTGATAATGGACAAGAACAAGAAGAAACTATTGATGATATTGTAAAAAGAAGAAAAATGAGGGAAAGAGAAAAAAGAATAGAACAAAGAAAAAAACAAGAATTTGACGAAGCATTTGACTTTGATACAGAAACCGTTATTGGAATGACAAATAAAAATAAAATAAAAAAGGAAGAACAAAGAAAAAAGGAATTTTTAAAAAAACAAAGGAAAAGAAATAAACTAATAAAAAGAATAAAATTATTATTAAAAATATTAGTATTAGTTGGAATTATAGCAGGAGCAGTTGTATTTGCAACATGTTCTCCAATATTTAATATAGCAGATATAGAGGTTTTAAATAACAATAGATTATCAAGTGAAACTATTATTAGTTTATCAGGAATTAGTAAAGAGCAAAATATATTTAGTTTTATATCTGCAAGGGTATCAGATAATATAAAACAAAATGCATATATCGAAGATGTAAAAATAAAAAGAATTATACCAAATAAAGTACAAATAGAAGTACAGGAAAGAGAACCTAAATTTAGTATACCGGTATTAGGAGAATTTGCGTATATAAATACACAAGGATATATATTAGAGATTACTCAAAATGAATTGAATTTACCAGTAATATATGGAATAAATACACCAGAGGACCAAATACAAGTTGGTAGTAGAGTTAATGAAGAAGACTTAGGTTCACTAGAAACTATACTAAGAATTATGAGTGTAATGAATGATAATAGTTTATCTGATAAGGTAACAAATATTGACATTAGCGACAAAAATGATTATATTATATATATGCAAGATGAGAAAAAGACAATACATTTGGGAGATGCTTCAAATTTAAACAACAAGATGTTATATATAATAGAAATATTAGAAAAAGAAAAAGATGTTGAAGGAGATATATTTGTCAACGGAGACTTAAATAATAACTTTAAAGTGTATTTTAGAGAAAAGGTATAAAATACGTAAAAAGAGGTGAAAAAATGACCAAAAAAAGGACAATAAGTATAATACTAGGAATAATGTGCTTTGCTTTAACTTTTGGGATTTTCGTTCAAGTAAGAACCATAAAAAGTACAGATTCAACAATAAGCCAAAACCAAGAGGCTAATGATTTAAGAGATGAAATTTTAAGATATAAAGAAAGATATGATAATAGATTTAAAGAATTAGAGGAGGCCGAAAAAGAGCTAGAAACTCAAAGAGAAGAAGCAACACAAAATGACTCAGCACTAAAAGAAGCACAAGAAAAAATTACAACAGGGAATAAAATAACAGGAATGACAGAAGTAACAGGACCAGGAGTGACAATCACATTAACTGATGGAAAAGGAATAGCAACATCAACTCTTAACCCAAGTGAATTAATAGTTCATGATTTAGATGTTTTAAGCGTAATTAATGAATTAATAAATGCAGGAGCAGAAGCTATATCTATAAATGAACAAAGATGGGTACTAACAACAGCAATTTCTTGTAGAGGAAATACAATAGATATTAATGGAGAAAGAATAGGAGCACCATTTACAATAAAAGCAATAGGATTACCAGAATATCTAGCAGGACTAGAGAGAATAGGTGGATATTTGGAATATATGAAACAAGATGGTGTAGGGGTAAATTTAGAAAAATCAAATAATATAACAATACCCAAATATTCAGGAGTTATAAATTTTGAATATTTAAAAAATGTAGAAGAATAGAGATAAAGTTTCAAAACAAGATTTATAGCTGAAGAAAGGGATGAGACGAAATATGAGAAAAGGTAAAATAACGATGACAATAACTATAGGAATTGCATGTTTTGCTTTAGTAACAGTAATGATGATGCAATTTAAAGTAGTTAATGAGACTGATATTACCGAAATAGAAAATATGCAAGAATCAGAATTAAAGACAGAACTTGCAAATTGGAAAACGAAATATGATGAAATAGATGCACAATATGAAGATACAATGCAAAAAATAGAAGAATATAAAAATGACGAAGAATCAAATAATGAAGCAAGTAGATTGGTTCAGGAAGAACTAGAGCAAACAAATACTTTATTAGGATTAACAGATGTTGAAGGAGAGGGAATTGTAGTAACATTAAAAAGTGGAGAAGATGTTGCAGCAATAAGTGCAGATGATTTACTGATTATAGTAAATGCTTTGAAATTTGCAGGTGCAGAAGCAATATCTATAAATGACGAAAGAATAGTAAATACTACAGATATTGTTAATATATTAGATGGTTCTTTTATAAAAGTTAATGGGCAAAGAATTTTAGAACCATATGTGATAAAAGTAATTGGAAATCAATCTCATCTAGAAAGTGCAATAACAGGAAATGGTGGAAAAATAGATGAATTACAAACATTAGGACATACAGCAACTATTGAAAAAGACAATAAGATAACAATTACAAAATACAATGGAGAAGTAGAAACTAAGTATTTAAATTAGGGGGAAAGAAAATGATATTTATTGCGATATTAATAGGATGCATATTAGGAGCAATTTTAGGATTAAATGCACCAATGATTTCATATACATATTCAAGTTATCTGGCAATAGCAATTATAGCAGCACTAGACTCAGTTTTTGGAGGAATTGCATCAGTGATAAAAAAGAATTTTGATTTAAAAATATTTGTATCAGGATTTTTTGGTAATGCCATTTTAGCAATATTATTAACAATATTAGGGCAAAAACTAAATGTAGATATTTATTTAGCAGCTATTGTAGTCTTTGTTTGGAGAATGTTTATGAATTTAGGAGCAATAAGAAGATATTATGTCGAAAAATGGACAGATATGATAAAAAATAAAGCAACTAAAGAAAAGAAAGAGGAAAATAAAGAAAAAGTAAATGAAAAAAGTTAGATAGATGTAATTAAAGAATTGTTATTATTTATAGATTACTATAGTAATATGACTTGAACTGTTGATATATTTAATATTTGACAAATTTTATGTATAGGATGATTAAATATATCAACAGTTTAAACACTTAAAATTTATGATAGTAAGTACATATGTCTGAACAGCAACTAAATAGGTAAAAAGAAAAAATAAGTGTTACAACAGTGTTGCAAAAATATTACAAAAATATTACAATTACTATTGACTTTTTTTTCAAAATGTAATATATATAATTTTAGAAAAAAATATACTAATAAATGGAGGAATTAACTTGGCGATAGGTGATATCATAGTAGGTGTTGACATAGGCACAAGTAAGGTTTGCACCGTTGTAGGAGAAGTAAATAACTTTGGCCAAATTGAAATTATAAGCAATACCTCATATAAATGTAGTGGACTAAAAAAATGTAAAATAATAAATGAAGATGAAATAAGTTTAAGTATAGCCAAAACAATAAAAGATGCTGAAGAAGAAAC
>CALYAB010000071.1 GCA_944393395.1 uncultured Clostridia bacterium | reverse complement strand
GATTTTTCACTTAATCTATTTCGCTTTTCATACTGTTTATTGCAATGAGTGAGAATTTTGAAATCTATGTATCTCTTTTGCTTCTAAGGTTTGCTAAAATCTTATGCACTCTTTAGTTCAAGGCGTAGCTTGTCAGCTATCATTGCTATAAATTCGGAGTTTGTTGGCTTTCCTTTCGCTGCTGAGATTGTGTATCCAAAAATATTTTCAACTGCCTCTTGTTGACCTCTTCCCCATGCAACTTCAATAGCATGGCGGATTGCTCTTTCAACGCGACTCGGTGTTGTATTAAATTTATGTGCTATTTGTGGATATAAGCTTTTTGTTATTTGATTAATTACATCAATGTCATTTACTACCATAATTATAGCTTCTCTTAAATACTGATATCCTTTTATATGTGCAGGTACTCCAACCTCATGGATTATATTTGTTACTAATGCTTCTAAGTTCTCTGCAGTTTTTGTATTATCTGAAGAAATTTCTATATACTGTGGTTTTGATTCTCTTGATATAAAATTATTATTTGAATTTTGTGTTGCCGGCTTATAAAATTTAAACTCTCTAATTCTTTTTATTAACACCTCTATATCAAAAGGTTTCACAACATAATACTGTGCACCTAATTCTATAGCTCTTTGAGTTATTTTATCTTGACCTACTGCTGATAGCATTATGCAAATTGGCTTTTTTGCTATTTTTATTTTGTTAATATTCTCCAATACTCCCAAACCATCTAAATGTGGCATTATAACATCTAACAATATTACGTCTGGTACCGTATTCGCAATAATATCTATTACCTCTGTTCCATCCTTTGCTTTTGCAATAACCTCCATATCCTCTTGTGCATCTATGTATGATGCTAACGTCTCACTAAATTCTTGATTATCATCTGCTATTAAAACTGTAATCTTTTCTTTCATTTGTTCCTCCTCTATAAATAAATTGTAAAATTTTTACAGTTCAAATTATAATATTAATAATGATAAATTGCAATAGCAAATGGTAAATTCTTCCATGTTTTTTACAAAACCTTTATTTTTCTATACTTTTTTCAATATATTTTTTACATAACTCCTTTATCTTTAATAAATTAATATTTTTTAATTCATAATCTCTTAATATTTTATCTTTTTTCTCCTCTTCCATTTCTATTTTACAAACAATTTCTTCTGTATAAATAGTATCTTTTATATTTATGTTATTAATTTTACAATAATACTTAAAATTTTCAAAATTACTATATTCTAACGTAACTTCACATTCATTTCCCATGGTAATCTCTAAAAGCTCGTCTTCTTTTATGGCTTTTAATAAGCTATCTGAATATGCTCTAACTAGTCCACCTGTTCCCAGTAATATCCCTCCGAAATATCTTGTTACTACTATTAATACATTTACTAAATTATTTTTTTGTAAAATATTTAGCATTGGTTGTCCAGCTGTTCCTGATGGTTCTCCATCATCACTAAACCTTTCTATCACATTTCCATCTTCCAAAACTCTATATGCAATGCAATTATGTCTAGCATCAAAATATTGCTTCTTTATTTTTTTCACTTCTTTTTCAGCATCTTCCCTTGACTGAACTCTTATCAAATTAGCAATAAATTTTGATTTTTTTACAACAATTTCTGTTTCACTATTATCTTTTATTGTTAAAAAATTATCCATTTTTTCTTATCCTTCTCCTTGGAATGTTGGGAACACAGCAAAACATTCCAAACTTTTATGTAACAACAAAGTTTATCTAGTTTTTTGGAACGTTTCAGTGTGTTCCCAACGTTCCAGCAACATATCCTGTAGAGTATGCAATCTGTAGATTAAATCCTCCTGTATAACTATCCACATCAATGATCTCTCCTGCAAAATATAATCCTTTTACTTTTTTAGATTCCATAGTTTTGGGGTCTATTTCTTTTATATTTATCCCTCCACTAGTTATTATAGCTTCTTCTATCGGTCTAAATCCTATAATTTCTATTTCAAAATCCTTTATTTCTTTTATTAATTTTTCTCGTTCTTTTTTAGTTATTTCATTAACCTTTTTGTTAGGATTTATTTTACTTCTTTCAATAATTATAGGAATTAATTTTTGCGGTAATAACTTGTCCAAACTATTTTTAAATTGTTTATTTTTTACTTGTTCAAAATCTCTCAACACTCTGTCATTCAACTTTTTATCTTGTAATGCTGGTTTTAAATCTATTTTTAAAATTATCTTTTTTTCATTAAATAATCTTTCAATATTTTTATATCTAACTAAATGAGCTGATGCACTTAAAATTATTGGTCCAGAAACTCCAAAATGAGTGAATATCATTTCTCCAAAATCTTCATATATTTTTTTATTCTTTTCTATATCCATTAACTTTATTTTAACATTTCTTAAGCTTAATCCTTGTAATTGCTTACATTCACTTTTGTTATATGCTTTTAATGGTACTAATGATGGTTTTATTTCTGTTATACTATGACCTAATTTTTGTGCTAGTTTATATCCATCTCCTGTTGAACCTGTTAGTGGATAACTTTTTCCTCCAGTTGCTAATATCACTTTATCTGCCTTTAAAATTTCACTATTTGTTTTTACTCCAGTTACTTTTGTTTTTCCATCTATATTTTCAACTAATATTTCTAATACTTTTTCATTATATTTTATATCTATATTTAATTCTTTAAGCTTTTTTGTAAAGCATTTTAAAACATCTATAGATTTATCAGTTACTGGAAAAATTCTATTTCCTCTTTCTTCTTTTACTTCTAGCCCTTGTTTATTTAAAAATTTAATTATATCCTTATTTGTATATTGTTGATATGCACTATATAGAAACATTCCATTTCCTGGAGTATTTCTTATAAATGTATCCATATCTAAAGATGAAGTTATATTACACCTACCTTTTCCTGTTATCAATAACTTCTTTCCTAGTTGATTATTTTTTTCTATTATTAAAACATCATTTTTATTTTCTTTTGCAGTTATCGCTGCCATCATTCCGGCAGGTCCACCACCTATTATAATAACTTTACTCACAAAAATCTCCCTTCTTAAATTACTATTTGATTTGTGAGAATTTTGTTTATTTATCTAAACTCTCTTCTATCGCTTTTAATACTCCATATTTTCCATAATCATATGTTAGTCCTCCTTGCATATATGCTATATATGGTTCTCTTAATGGTCCATCACAACTAAGTTCAATTGTTGACCCTTCTGTAAAAGTTCCTGCCGCCATTATAATCTCATCTTCATATCCTCCCATTGGACTTGGCTCAGGCAATACACATGAATCAATTGGTGAACCTTTTTGTATTCCTTGACAGAATTTTACTAGTTTTTCTGCACTTCCTAGATGAATAGTTTGCACAATATCTGCTCTTTCTTCATTATATTTTGGCTCCACAGTATACCCTAACTCTTCTAAAATTGCACTAGCAAATATAGCAGTTTTTACACTACTCGCTACTACCTGTGGTGCAAAAAATAATCCTTTTAATAGATTTGTATTTTGATTTAATGATGGTCCTATTTCTTTTCCTATACCTGGAGCAGTTAATCTTTCTGCACATAATTTGACTAAATTTTCTTTGCCTACTATATATGCTCCACTTGTTGCAATTCCTGCTCCTAAGTTTTTCATTAATGAACCTACTGCTATATCAGCACCTACTTCTATAGGCTCTCTATCTTGAACAAATTCTCCATAACAATTATCTACCATGATAATAACATCTTTATTTACTTCTCTGATGGCTTTTATTACTTTTTCTATTTTTTCTATTGTTAAACTTTTTCTTGTTGAATATCCTCTTGACCTTTGAATTTCAACCAATTTAACATCTTTCTTTGCCAATCTTTCTGTTATTTTTGATATATTAAAATCATTATTTATTAATTCTATTTGTTCATATTTTATACCATATGCTTTTAATGAACTTTCACTTATTTCCTTTCCTATACCTATAACAGTTTGTAATGTGTCATATGGTTCTCCTGTTATACTTATCATAGTTTCATTTGGACGCAATAAAGCTGATAATGTAATTGCTAAAGCATGTGTTCCTGAAATGAATTGTGCTCTTACTAGGCTATCTTCTGCTTTAAATATTTTTGCATATATTTCTTCTATTTTATTTCTGCCTATTTCATCTATTCCATATCCTGTGGAAGTTGCTAAGTGCATTTCTTGTAAATTGCATTCTTGGAATGCTTCTATTACTTTTATACTATTTTTACTACTTATTTGTTCTATTTTTTCGAATTGTGGTTTTATTTTTTTTTCTGTTTCTTTTGCTAGTTCTATTAATTTTTGATTCATTTCATTACTCTCCTTCTAGGTTATATATCAATATTTGACATATCCTACTTATATAATTGATGATATTGTATCATTAAATCTAGTATTATTCAATGTTTCAACTATCTTTTTAACTTTTTACATTTAATGAAATTTATTAATATTTATAATTGTTTTTTAGTGAGTTTTTGTTTTCTTTCTGCTCCCGAACCTATTTGTACCATTTTGTCGACGTCGACAAAATGGTCAACATCAGTTACTTCAGAATTTTGGCAAGCTATTTTTGCTTTTTCAATTACTGCATCGAAATATCTCCAGTCTTTATAGCTTAAGACTTTTATAAACTCAAATCTTAACTTTATATTCTATATACTTATCACATAAATTCAATGTACTTTTATTAAAAATTTTATCTTTAGGAATTAAATACATTTCTGATTTCTCATTTAATACAAATAAAAAATCAATTTTAGTATCAATTAGAGTTTTATATGTTCCTCCATTAGTACCACCACAACTTTTTAAAGCTACTTGATATGTACCATTAGTAGTTTTACAAGCTGTTGATTTTACTTGAACTGTTTTTAAGTCTCCGTCTTTTTCTATCACCAAGTCATAATCCTGCGTATCATTTAATGGAATTGAAACAACATATCCATTTGTAGTAAAATATGCTATTGCCATACCTAAACCAGAGTTTCCTTTTTCTTTATTCGTTTTAAAATTCATTATTTTTCTCCTTTTTAAAACATTTGTTTGTTTTTGCAATTAAAAATAAAATACAAGTTTCCTTGTACTTTGTGGTGGGCAGGGAAGGATTCGAACCTTCGTACTCAAATGAGAACAGATTTCTTACCACTATAGCTTTCACTACCATAATTAAAATTATGTTTGTAGTCTGGACTTTCTCTTTATCTTCTAATGAAGATATCAGGTATAAAGTCTCTACACTCAGAAATTTCTTTCCTAGCTCGGGATTGCCATCAGCTTTCCTGTTAAGGTTTCCCCGAATTAGCCCGATGTTCATCATATAATCACTTATATGAGCTGCAAGTTTAGGTTTTGTTT
>CALYAB010000070.1 GCA_944393395.1 uncultured Clostridia bacterium | reverse complement strand
TTTCTTTCGTTTCTGACAAATTAATATATTCTTAGTATATTTTATACAATTTTTTTCAAAATGTAAATGCTTTTTATAATATTTTTTTATTTTTATATTATCGATCACAATTCACAGCAAAAATTTATTTTTAAAGATGTTGATATATTAATATTGATTAAATTTTGAATGTAATTGGAGATGTTTTAGAATTTGTTATATGATTTATGGAGGGATGTTCACGGTACTCGATGGTACGAGAGGGTCTGAGTGAAAGAAGCTCAATAAATTATGTTACAAATTCTTAAATATCGTATTGAGCCGAAAAATTTATGAAATATTAATATATCAACATCTTTTATATCATTTTGAATTGTAACTATTCTAGATTATTATTCAGACCTTATATAATTAGTTCTTATTGGTTCTTCTCTTTCAGGTACCTCTATTCCAACTTTACTTCCTTGCTCTATACACTTTAATAACCATGACATATTATTTCCTAATGTTCTCATTGTTTGCATTCCCTCTTCATCTTTTACTACCTCTTCTGGAGTATTTCCGTGAACCATATTCCAATATTGTGATGATACTATTGGCATATTATTTATTGTAAAATATTTATTAATTTGGTCAAAAGTTGATGTTGCTCCTCCTCTTCTACAACTTACCACTCCCGCACCAAGCTTGTTTTGGAACACATTTTTTCCAGCATAAAACACTCTATCCATAAAAGATGTCAATGCTCCACTTGCTGAAGCAAAATGTACTGGTGTACCAAATACAAATCCATCAGCATCTTTTGCCTTTTCTATAAACTCATTTACTTTGTCATCCATAAAACATTTTCCTGTATTTTTACACTTACCACATCCTATACATCCTGCAATAGGCTTTACTCCAACCCAAAATATCTCTGTTTCAATATCACTTTTATTTAACTGTTTTTCAACTTCTTTTAATGCTGTATATGTGCACCCTTCTTTATGTGGTCCTCCATTTACTAAAATTACTTTCATTCTTTACCAGTCCTTTCATTTTTATATTATTGAGATTAATGTTCAAACTATTTTTATACATATTATATTAATATTTTTACAATTATTTCTGAACAATAACTCCTTATAAACTATTTTCTAATTAATTCTATTAGTTTCACATTTTTTTATTCCTCTTATTTTTATTTCATTTTTTAAAGTTTCTTATTTTTCCTTTTCCATTTTCTGAAGTTATTTCTAATATTTCTCCGTTTACCATAGCTACTTGTGGTGATACATGTCCTATGTCTGCATCACATATTATTGGTATGTTTAAATCTCCTAACACATCTTCTACTGTTTGATTAAAATCAATATCATAATCATTTCTAATAAATAAAGGTCTACCAAATATTATTCCTTTACAATCTTTAAAATATCCAGCCATCTTCATTTGCCATAATGTAAGATACAAAGTTGGTGTACTCATTTCAAAAACTTCTAGAAACCACAAAATTCCATCTTTCTTATATTTTTCTATATAATTACTTACATTATCATATTTTGTTCCTATAAAAGGTTTTATACTATCTAGACAGCCTCCTATTGCTCTTCCTTTAAATTGTATTTTTTCCTCACCTTTTAAATTTATCCATTTTGTTTCTTGGGTTAAATCATAGCCCTTTTCTAGTTCTTCTTCTTCATTTTTTATTTCTTCTATAACTTCTTGATTTTCAAGTTCTTTTTCATCATCTTTTTCAATTCTAAAATCAATTATTTCTTCATGTTTTTCAAAAGATTTTTGTTCTATTTCTTTTCCTGACGCTATTTTTAATGCATCTGTTAAATTCCTATATAATGGTCTCATTGCATAATCTTTTATTGTTTGGCAATAAATAGATGGTATTTCTAACATTGTATTAAATATATAATTTATTCCTGTTATGTCAGAAAAACCTTGCATCCACTTTGGCTTTAATTTTTTTATCTTTTCAAAATCTAAATATTCTAACATTTCTACTAAGAAATCTCCACCTGTTGCAAATATAATAAATTTTACATCATCATTTTCTAATAACCCCATAAACTCTTTTGCCCTTTGCTCTCCTGATGCACTTCTTCCTCTTTCTTCTTTCCTTACACTTTCTGTCTCTATTACCTTATATCCCATTTCTTCTAATTGTCTTTCTGCCATTTCTAATCTTTTTATAGCAATTTCCTTTGTAATGCCTCCTGATGGCGCACAAATTCCTATTGTATCACCTTTTTTCAAATTTTCTGGATAATTCATAAAAATAATTCTCCTTTACTTATTTTTTACACTTATATATTATTATTTATTCAAAAACTCAAAAAATCTTTTCTCCTTTTCTTCGCTTCTTGATGAGTCTATAAATTTTACTTTTCCTTTTTCTGCTTTCTTGCTTATTAACTCATTTTCTTCTAATACATCTTTTAAATGAATAGCCAATCTATTTGCACCATCGAAAAAATTCACATTATTTCCTATCACTTGTATAATTTCTTTTTTGATTAGAGGATAGTGAGTACATCCTAAAACTATATTTTCAACATTATCTTTATATTGACCTATGTTTTCTTGTAAATACTTTTTTATTTTTTTAGCATTTCCTTCTTCAATTATATCTGCAAGTCCTACACATTCTAATAATTTTGTTTTGTGATTATTGTATTTATGAAATAATAAATTAAATTTTTCGCTTTTTATGGTTCCTTTAGTCGCCATTACTAAAGTATTTTTATTATATGCATAATCATATACCATCTTATATGCTGGCTCTATTGCAAATATTAGTATATCTTTATATTTTTCTCTTAACCTTTTTGAAGCTACTGCACTTGCTGTATTGCAAGCAATCACAATTGCTTTACAATTCTTTTCTACTAAAAACTTTGATATTTCTTCACATCTATCTATTATTTCTTCAGCTTTTTTATCACCATATGGATTATTTTTTGAATCACTATAATATATATAGTTTTCATTTGGCAGGATTTTTATTATTTCTCGAAGTACTGTTACTCCACCAATTCCTGAATCAAATATCCCTATATTTTTTTCTTGCATTGTTTTCTCCTTATATTATAAATTTAGTTTTTATAGGTTATTCAACTTTTTCTTTATTTATTAATCTATGTTTCCACTTTATCACTTTTTACTATTTTTTTCAACATAATTTTTACTCTTCTCTGATTGTTAAGTAACTATAAGAAACATAAAGATTTGTCGACGCGAAAAATTGCTACGTAATTTTTCTGTGCATGCATCATTATATATTAGAAAATCAACAAGACTTTTTAATATATAACAATACAAAATCCGTTTACAACAATTAATTAAAAAATTGTTATAAACGGATTTTATATTTTTCTATATATTTTTAATATTTTTCTTTTTAAATATTACAAAAGTTGGCACTATCATTATTAAGAAATAGATTATACATATAATTGCAGAAAATATTGAAGTTAATCCTTCCATTATTGGCATTGCTCCAAATAAGTATTGCGAAAAATCCCAATTTAATGTTACAAAGTATTTTAAAAATCCAATATTATATTCTATTGCAAGTTGATTTATTACTGCTACTCCCATATATCCTAGTAAGGGAATAGATATAGCAACTGGTGCATTTGTAAATATTGTGCTTAATGCAAATGACAATGTTGCAAGTAATATTATAATTGGTAATTGTGTCACTAATTGTATTGCTGAATATGCAAATACATTAAATTCTTGTATCATATTTGTATCAAAATTATAAATTACTATTGGTATATTTAAGCTATCAAATCCATATACAATTCCACCAACTATTAATTCCATACCTATTATCATAATTGTTGAAAATACTATCATTATTAGTACTGTTATAAATTTTGCAAGTAATATTTTGTTTCTACTATATGGCTTTACTAATAGTAATTTTATTGTTCCTTTATTAAATTCTTCACTTACAATTGTTCCTGCTATCATTACAACTATTACTATTATAAATAATCCATATATATTAAAGAAATTTGACAAAACACCTCTTACATCATCTGATTTTTTTATGTCTACATGATTTTCTATTATATATTTACTTATTTCTTTTTCCTTAACACTTTCATTGTATTCTTTTTTCTCTTGATATGTTAATTCCTCTTTTGATGTATTCATTTGCTCTACTGCATAACTCTGTTCTTTGTAATTTTCTAATGCAGTATTCATATAATCATAACCATATTTTATATCTTCATCTACTCTATATTTTGCTACTTCTAAATCAATTTTTGCTGTTTTAATTTCTGTTTCCAACTCTTTTAATCTTTGCTTATCCTCTGTATTATTTTTTTCATCTTCAAGTGTCTTTACTTTTTCTTCTGCCGTTTTTAATTCTTCATCTGCAAAATATCTCCAATCGCCATTTTTTAGCATATTTGACAATTCTTGTATTTGTTCATTTATTTTATTTGCTTGTTCTTCATTTTTTTCTGCTCCATATAGATATGTATTTCTTTCAGTTATATATGCCTCCACTGTTGATGCAATTATTTGTATTTGCCAATCATTATCATCATATTCTTGCATCATATCATAAACATCTAATACTGTTTTATATTCTATATACATTTTAGTATCATTTGGTCTATTAGGATCTAATCCAGTTATTGCTTCTCTTGCATATTCTACATAGCCATCACTATAATATGAAAAACTTGAATCACCATAAAAATATTTATTTAAACAATTTGATAAAATTACAAATGCTAATGTGATAAATAATATTATATATATAGCTTTTTTCTTAAAAATTTTAATTAACTCATTCTTTATTAAATTACTCAATTACATTCCCCCCTGTCTTTTCAAAAAATGCATCTTCTAGTGTTTTCTCTTCTTGTTTTACTTCATATATTTTTACTTTATTTTCTACTAATTTATTTATAACATCTGGTACTTCATCTTTTGATATTTTTAATTCAAACTTGTTTTCATCTAAAATAACAATTTCTTTTAATACTTTTTTAGCAAGATTTATATCATCTACTTCAAATATTTTTAATTCTTGACTTGCTTCTTTTTTTATCTTAGAAATTTCACTAGTTTCTATTACCTCTCCGTTTTTTATAATACATACCTTATTGCAAAAATTATCTAATTCTGCTAAATTATGACTAGATATTAATATTGCCATTTTTTCTTTTGTTGCAAGATTTACTAATAATTCTCTCATTTCTTTTATCCCTTCTGGGTCCAATCCATTTGTAGGTTCATCTAATATTAATAAATTTGGCTTATGTAATATTGCTTGTGCAATTCCCAATCTTTGTCTCATTCCTAGTGAGTATTTTGATACTTTATCATTAATTCTTTTTTCTAACTTTACTAGCTTTACTACTTCATCAATTCTTCCTTTTGTTACTCCCTTATATAAATTTGCTACTAATTCTAAATTTTGATACCCTGATAAATACATATACATATCTGGATTTTCTACAATTGCGCCTACTTTTTTTATGGCATGTTTAAATTCTTTTTCAATATCATATCCATTAATATTTACCTTTCCACTTGTTATACTTTGTAAGCCTAAAATTAATTTAATTGTAGTAGTTTTTCCTGCCCCATTTGGTCCAATAAATCCTAAAATATCTCCTTGTTTAACTTCTAAAGATACATTCTTTAGTATTTCTTTTTTTCCAAATGTCTTGCATAACTTTTCACATTTTAAAATAGTTTCCATTTTCATCCTCCTTTTTTTGTTTTTTTCATATTAACATATATTTATTTATTTGCTATTTATTTTTTCTTAATATTTTATGAAGTATTTTTTACATTTCTTAATTTTTTCTTATGCAGAAAAAAGTTGCTAAATTTTTTTAGCAACTTTTGCTTTCATTGAACTTTACTTTTTTATTTACAAATTCTTCTGAAAAAGTCTTGTTAGCATTCACAGCTACAAGGCTTTTTCATATAATACTATGAGGTGTTAGTTTGAAAGAAAAATTTATAAAAATAAAACCAAAATAATAGAAAAAGGGCATAGTTCCCCCTTACCCCCAGAA
>CALYAB010000069.1 GCA_944393395.1 uncultured Clostridia bacterium | reverse complement strand
TTATCTAGTAACAAGTTTTTCCTAAATATTGTTTTGTTCGCTTGAAATGTAAAAAAAATAGTATATAATATAAAACATAGGAAGAGAAAAACAGATGTGGTTTGCCTCCTACATAATAGGAGGTGATGCATATGATAGAAATAGAAACTTTATTATTAATTATAAAATTACTATTTGCTGGTCTAGTATCAGTAACTATCATTACATTTACCTTAATTATAGCAATCGTTGTAATTATGAGTAAACAAAAATAAAATACAAAAAAACACACATCTGTATTTTGCCCGAATGCGATGTGTGTTTTATACATTTCACGAGGCAAACCACATAGTGGTTTCTCCTTACTATACAAATATTATATCATAAAAATAATAAAAGTCAATAAATTAAATTCAACCGTTTTTATTAAAAGGTTAAACGAAGTTACAATTCAATGCTATTATTAGATGTTGTGATATATATTATATTCTATGCTATCCCAACGCTTTACATACTGTAAATAAATCAATTCTTCCAAAGTCATCATTGATTTATCAACATTATGTAGCGCGTCGGTCCCCCCGACCCCCGCTTAGAATATAATATATATCACAAAGCTCTAAATGGTTTGAGGATGTGAACTGTAACTAAACGAAAAGTAACAGGTATTCTGAGAAAAAAGAGAAAAACAAAGGAGCAAAGATACAATATGTCAGAAAAAGTAAAAACAAAAAAAGTAGGAGATATATTTAGTGATTATAAAACAAATGCAAACATAAAATATGCGAACATAGAAGAACTCAATGTTATAAAAAAGACAAACACACTAGAAGTTATGATCTATTTTGATGAATATATAGAAATAAAAGAAATATGGTTTTTTGAAAAATTCTTAATAGAAAGATTCAAATTTGATAATATAAATATCAAAATCAGATATCATGAAGGTGTTGAATTAAAAGGCATAAAAACAGAATGGAGAAATATTATTGCATATATGTCACATAAATATCCATTAATGAAGCCAATGCTTTTATTAAAAAGTGATGTAGAAGTAGATGGAAATGAAGTAAATATAAAAATGCATATAAAGGGAGCAGATTTTCTAAAAGCAAAGAAAACTGATAAAGAACTTGAAAAAGTGTTAAAAAATCTATTTGGAAAAGAATATAAAGTCAACCTTACAGAACAATTGTCAAAAGAAGAAATGCAAGAAATAAAAGAAGAAATAAAACATGTTGAAGAAAAGGCAATTGCTCATATCGAAAAATTAAATGCACAACAGCAAAAAGAAAATAATAGTGAAGAAAATCATAATGTGTATGAAAATGTACCAGAATATAATGACCCAGACTATGTACCTCCAACAGATATGGAAGGATACATTCCAGAAGATGCTATAGATGGAATACCACCAATTGACGGAATAGAGAATTCCCAAGAACAAGAATATATAATGGGAAAACCATCTAAAGCAAAAGAAAATAAAGTAGCAATTAAGGATATTACAGCAAGTAATTCTAGGATAACTGTAGAAGGTAGAATATTAACTAGTGAATGTAGGGAAACAAGAACAGGAAAAGGAATGTTAATATTTGATATTTATGATGGAACAGGAACAATAACTTGCAAATCTTTTGCAAAAGATGCAGTAGAAGGAAAAGAAATAATAGAAAGAATGCAAGAATTAAAAGTAGTAAAAGCAATAGGAAAAGCAGGATTAGATACATATGCAGGAGATGTAACTATTATAGCAAATACGATTATTTCAAGTAATATGGAAGTACCAGAATTACCAGAAGAAGATGAAAGTACACCACTAATATTAGGAATGAATCCAAATATTACAGATCCATTAGTAAAAATATCAGAACTTAATGTAGATGATGGTAAAGTATCAATTGAAGGTGAAGTAATTGATATGGAAGATAGAGAATTAAGATCAGGAAAAACATTACTTAGTTTTGATATCTATGATGGTACAAGTAGCATGACTTGTAAGGCTTTTCTAAATAAAAATAATAGCAAAAGAGTTATAAAAAGAATAAAAAATGCAAAAGGACTAAAAATTGCTGGAACAGCACAAATGGACTCTTTTTCAAATGAATTAACTGTTATGGTAAATACAATAATTGAAGGAGAAGGAATAAAGAAAGAAGTAAGGGAAGATAATGCAGAAGAAAAAAGAGTAGAGCTTCATATGCATACAAAAATGAGTCAAATGGATGCTATGACATCAGCTAAAGATTTAATAAAAAGAGCGATGAAATGGGGAATGAAGTCAATAGCAATAACAGATCATGGTGTAGTTCAAGCATTTCCAGAAGCACATAAAATGCTTGGATATGATAACCCAGATATGAAAGTAATTTATGGAGTAGAGGCATATTTAGCACCAGATAATACTAAGACTGTATATAATGGAAAGAAACAAAGTATAGATACAACATATTGTGTATTAGATTTAGAAACTACAGGATTTTCAGCTACTACAGAAAAGATTACTGAAGTTGGAATTATGAAAGTGAAAAATGGAGAAGTAATAGATGAGTTTAGTTGTTTTGTAAATCCAGAAAAACATATACCAGAAAGAGTTACTCAAGTTACCAATATAACTGATGAAATGGTAAAAGATGCAGAAACTATAAAAGAAGTATTTCCTAAAATATTAGAATTTTTAGGAAATGACAAAGAGACTGTAATTGTTGCACATAATGCTAATTTTGATGTAGGCTTTTTAAAACAAAATGCAAAATTATTAGGATATGAATTCAACTATACATATTTAGACACTTTAAGCTTAGCAAAAGATTTATTCCCAGAGTATAAAAAATATAAATTAGGAAAAATTGCAGAGAGATTAGGAATTAAAGTTGAGGTTGCACATCGTGCACTAGATGATGTTGATACAACTGTAAAAGTATTTAATGTTATGATAGACATGTTGAAAGAAAAAGGTGCAACAATTGTTGAAGATATAGATAGAGTAGCAGCTAGTAAAGAGGCTAAAAAAGAAGAATATAAAAAATTGAAAACATATCATGCAATTATTTTAGCAAAAAATTATATAGGACTAAAAAATCTATATAAATTAGTATCTTTATCACATTTGCATTATTTTTATAGAAAACCTCGTATCTTGAAAAGTTTATATAAAAAATATTCAGAAGGATTAATTCTTCGGTAGTGCATGTGAGGCAGGAGAATTATATCAAGCAATTGAGCTTGGAAAAACAGATGAAGAAATAGAAGAAATCGCAGGAGATTATGACTATTTAGAAATACAACCAATAGGAAATAATGAATTTTTAATTAGAAATGGAACTGTTGCAGATGAGGAAGCATTAAGAGATATAAATAGAAAAATTGTAGAAATTGGAGAAAAATTAAATAAGCCAGTTGTTGCAACTTGTGATGTTCATTTTATGGATCCACAAGACGAAATTTATAGACGTATACTAGAAGCTGGTCAAAAATATGATGATGCAGATAATCAAGCACCACTATATTTAAGAACAACAGAAGAAATGCTAGAAGAATTTAGTTATTTAGGAAAAGAAAAAGCATATGAAGTTGTTGTTACAAATACTAATAAAATTTCAGACATGTGTGACCAGATAAGTCCAATATCTCCAGAAAAATGTCCACCACATATTCCAGGATGTGAGCAAACAATAAAAGACATTGCATATAGTAAAGCACATGAATTATATGGAGACCCATTGCCAGAAATTGTACAAACAAGACTAGACAAAGAATTGGACTCTATTATAAAAAATGGTTTCTCTGTTATGTATATAATTGCACAAAAATTGGTATGGAAATCAAATGAGGATGGATATATTGTAGGTTCAAGAGGTTCAGTTGGTTCATCATTTGTTGCTAATATGACAGGAATTACAGAAGTA
The DNA here is from genome assembly GCA_944393395.1 of uncultured Clostridia bacterium. GTDB lineage: Bacteria > Bacillota > Clostridia > TANB77 > CAG-508 > CAG-269. The sequence goes on along the minus strand of CALYAB010000069.1, from coordinate 2,505 downwards.
AATTCGCTTCCAGCACATTATAGATGTCCAAACTGTAAATATTCAGACTTTACAGATTATGGAGTAAAAAATGGATTTGATTTACCAGATAAAGAATGTCCAAAATGTGGGCATAAATTGGATAAAGATGGAATGGATATTCCTTTTGAAACTTTCTTAGGATTTAATGGAGATAAAGAACCAGATATTGACTTAAACTTCTCAGGAGAATATCAAGCCAAAGCTCATAAATATACAGAAGTCATATTTGGAAAAGGAACAACCTTTAAAGCAGGAACTATAGGAACAATTGCAGATAAAACAGCTTTTGGATATGTGAAAAATTATTATGAAGAAAGACATATACCAGTAAACCAAGCAGAAATAAAAAGGATATCACATGGATGTACAGGAATAAAAAGAACAACAGGTCAACATCCTGGAGGAATTATCGTTGTACCAAAAGGAAGAGAAATTTATGAATTTTGTCCAGTACAACATCCAGCAGATGACCCAAATTCAGATATAATAACAACACATTTTGATTACCATTCAATAGACCAGAACTTATTAAAATTAGATATACTAGGACACGACGATCCGACCGTTATTAGAATGTTACAAGATATAACAGGAATAGATCCAACAAAAGTACCTTTAGATGATAAGGAAACTATGTCAATATTTAGTTCAACAGAAGCATTAGGTGTAACGCCAAAGCAAATAGGTTCAGAAGTCGGAAGTTATGGAATACCAGAGTTTGGAACAAAATTTGTAAGACGGAATGTTAGTTGATACAAGACCCACTACTTTTGATGAATTAATTCGTATATCAGGACTATCACATGGTACAGATGTATGGTTAGGAAATGCGCAAAGCTTAATAGAAGATGGAATTGTAACACTAACAGAGGCAATATGTTGCCGTGATGATATAATGATATATTTGATAAAACAAGGATTACCACCAAACCCAGCATTTAAAATAATGGAAACTGTACGTAAAGGAAAAGCTTTAAAAGACCCAGAACAATGGAAAAAATATGTGGATTTAATGAAGGAACACAATGTACCAGATTGGTATATAAAATCTTGTGAAAAGATAAAATACATGTTCCCAAAAGCACATGCAGCAGCATATGTAACAAATGCTTTTAGAATTGCATGGTTTAAAGTACACAAACCAGAAGCATATTATGCAGCATTTTTCTCAATAAGAGCATCAGATGAATTTGATAGTGAAATAATGATATTTGGGAAAGAAAAAGTAAAGAATAAGATGAAAGAAATTGATTTATTAGGAAATAATGCAACGCAAAAAGATAAAACAATGTATCCAGTATTAGAGCTAGTATTAGAAATGTATGAAAGAGGTATAAAATTTTTACCAATAGACCTATATAAATCAAGTGCTACTAAATTTATAGTAGAAGAAGAGGGAATACGTCCTCCATTAAACAGTATAGCAGGACTAGGAACAGTGGCAGCTTTAGGAATAGAAAATGCTAGAAAAGATGGAAAATTCATGTCAATAGATGATATGAAAATAAGATCTAAAATAGGAGACTCTGTAACAGAATTATTAAAGAAATTTGGATGTTTAGATGGAATGAGCCAAAGCAATCAATTAAGTTTATTTGGCTAAAAAATACAGCGGAGACATTGGGGCCAGGGCCGAAAATGTCTCTTTTTTTTGAATAGGAAAAATCAAGTTTTTCCTATTCAAAAAAAAACAACATTGCACAGAAAAATTGCTACACAATTTTTCGCGTCGACAAATCTTTACGCTTCTTTGAGAACTTAAATAAATATAGTTAAATTAGAAAAGTAGAGAAAAGTTCTTACAAAGCGAGATTTGTCCTTGAATATGAAAAAAGTTTTTACTATTCAATAAAAAACAACGTTTAGGAAAATCTATGGGACTTTGAGTTGTGTAGCTTAAAAGCTTTATAACATTTCCTATATAATAAAAAAGTTCTTAGAGTACAAAACTCTAAGAACTTTTTTCATGATTAAATTCTAACAATAAAATATTATAAAGTCAATAAAAAACAAGAAAAGAAATAAAAAAATTTTTGTAAAAAACATGTAAAAAAATGCTATGAATTTAACATGTATAAATTTAGTAGAATACTATAAATATTCAGCTTTTGAAAGATGTTAATATTTTCTTAGAGTTTTGTACTCTAAGAAAGCAAAGAAATAAAACACGATAAAATATCAACTTATTTCATAAGGAAATATAAAATAAAAAATCTTAGAAAAAATTAAACAAAATCCTTTTCAATATACAGATAAAGACTAAAAGAAAAGTAAATACTAATACAAAAAGATTAAAATTTAATAAAAAATACAAAAGAGAGGAGAAAATAGGATGAAAGAAATTTTAAAACAAAGAGGGCAGAAAAATAAATATGAAAGAGGTATTACATTAATAGCGTTAGTAATAACAATAGTACTAAATTTCTCGTACCTCGAAATGGCTCGAATGAATAAATTTGAAAAAATATAAAACCTCTTGTATAA
>CALYAB010000068.1 GCA_944393395.1 uncultured Clostridia bacterium | reverse complement strand
TCACAGGTCAAGCTGGAGCTATTAGACATGGTATTGCTAGAGCTTTAAATGAAGCAAACCAAGAATATAGACCTGCTCTTAAATCTAATGGATTCTTAACAAGAGATCCACGTATGAAAGAAAGAAAGAAATATGGTCTTAAGAAAGCTAGAAAAGCTCCTCAATTCAGCAAAAGATAATAAGAGCTTTTTACAAAGTATATCAAACCTCAGAAGTTTCAAGACTTCTGAGTTTTTTACGTTAGTAAAATTGGCACCGAACAATGACACGTACTTTAAAATATTATGAACAGAGAAAATATCTAAGAAAGTCCGCTACTGTTCTTATTCACACTACATTTCAACATTTCTAAAAGTATCATCTAATTTTATCAAACCTTTTATTCACTACATTCCAATTTACAATATTCCAAAAAGCAGTAATATAATCTGGTCTTTTGGTTTTATACTGTAAATAATAAGAATGTTCCCACATATCTAATACAAGTAATGGTTGGCATCCCCATAAAGTTAAATTTTGATGTTTTTCACATTGCAAAACTTCTAATTTATTCCATTTTTTAACCCATGCCAAAATACACCATCCGTGAAGCCTCAACAGTTTTACTAGCTTCAGTAAACTGTTGCTTAAAAGCTTCATAACTGCCAAAATTTTTTATTATTTGTTGTAATAATTTCATATTGGGCTCTGTTGGAATAGGTGGCCCCATGTTTTCAAAAAATAATTCATGCAATATCACTCCTGAGCCAAAAAAGCTTAAATCTTTTTCTAAACATTTTATATTAGAAAAATCATTTTTATCTCTTGCTAATTTCAATCTCTCTTGTACATTATTTGTATTGTCTACATATCCTTTATACAAAATATTATAATGTAATTCTAATGTTTCCTTAGAATAGTATGGTTCTAACGCATTTAGTGGATATGGCAATTCTATCATTTTTAGCATAAAAAAACCTCCTAAAATATTATATTCTATTTTAAAAGGTTTTATAACTATTGATTATTATTCTACAAATTCTAAAGCATCATTTGTATTTACTCCTTCTATATTATAATAAGTATCTGGGACATTTCCCATTATTACATTTTCCATTATTAATACTTGATTTGATATATCTCTTGTAATGTCTTTAAATGGAGTTAATATACTTACTTGACATTTTACTTGTAAATAAATTCTATGAAGTGTTTGATTAATTCCCTGAGCTGTAAATTCACTTCTTAAGTCTGTTTCAACATTTCCAACTGAAGAAATTCTTATTTTTATCCCAGGCCCTCTTCCAGATAATAATTTAATACCTGTAAAACTACCGTAGAGCTATTTCTATATCTTCTCTTCCTTGGGCATTTATTTCTTCTTGTATTTTTATTGCAACATCAGAAATTATCTCATTTATTGGAATCACATTTGATTTTATCATTGTTATATTTCCATTTGAATCTTTTTCTATCGTAAATAATTCGTCATAACTATGTTCTCCCATAACAATTGTAGCTTGTTCATTTGAAATTAAAGTAGCTATACTCTTAGCTTTATCCTCACATAAAGTTTCAAAAATTGGATTTACTGCTTTTAATACTATTCTTACTGTTATTAAAATTACTAAAATGAAAATTGTTATAAATATTATTTTCTTATTGTTTTTTATATTTATAATTAAATTTGGAACTTTTATTCTGTTCCTGGAATAAATTTTAGGCATAATTTATCATAGAAGCTTGATTACTACTCACTCCACTTCTTTTATATCTTGGTATAAATATTTTTTGCCCCGGAAATATTGTATTTTCATCCTCAATACCATTTACTCTTACAATGTCATCTACTGTACTTCCAAACATTTTTGCTATATTCCACAATGTATCACCTTTTTTTATTATATACATGATAATACTATAATCTTGTTCTTCTCTTTCTCCATTTGTCTGAACTTCATCTATAGTATTTATATTTATGTTTTTATCTATCATTGTATTTATTGTTATTTGAATATTTACTAACACTTCTCCTTCTTCTTGTATTATAAAGTCTTGACCACATATTTCCATATTTGTATTAATATTTAAATTATCTCCATCATTTACATCTTCAATATTATAATCAAATGAAATAGTTTCTCTTTTCATCATTATTTGTTGATCTTCACCCATTAGCATAAAGTTTAATTCTAGTTCGCCATTATATGTTATTTTGTTTCCCATCATATTTTGATTAATTATATTTGGAACTATATCTACATCTATTATATTCCTTCCATTTAACTCTTCAATTTTTAGTCTTTCACTTATTTCTTTTGTTCCTGAAATCTCTGTTTTTCCTGCAATTGTTCTAACTGTTTTTTTATTGAATTCTATATTTTCAGATGGACTATATAAATCTTGAATAATATTTATTGTTTTTTCTTCATATACAGTTATATTTACACCTATTTCCATTTCTAAGTATACTGAATGTTCTTCTACAGAGTTTGGCTTTACTATCATATTTCTTATTTCATAATTTGTATCACATTTATTTCCTTCATTTACATCTTGTATATCAATAAATCCTATTATAGGTATTTTAGAAACTGTTTTATTTATTCTATTATCTTCTGTTAGATATACTATTTTTACCTCTGCTTCTGCTTTTGTTAATACTTTATTATAACTAATTTTTATATCTCTATTACATATTATCACATCTAACTTTAATATTTCTGCCAAGTTGTCTATATTATCTATCGAAATATTATCTTTTGCATATATTTTTGTTTCTCCACTCCCCACTAATGAATTTACTGATAGCTGTTCTTGTAACATTTTAATTTCATCTGTATTTTCTATACTGTTTACTATTGATATTTCTTCTTTAGAAAATACTTCTATGTTTAACTCTAAACTTACTTTAACTGATATTTTTCTTTCATTTATTACTTTGGCTTCTATCTCCTTTATATTAGTCCCTACCCTACTTTCCATGTCACTATTTATATTAGAAATATTGACTATTTCAGACAAATCTAAACTTGTATTAATTCCTCTTGTCCTCTCATTTGCATCATCTGTCATATACATGATATATGTATCAATTCTTCCCTCTATTTTTATTTTTTCATCTATAATATCTTTTTTATATACACATGCTACCCCACTTGTACTAATTACGTTCATAACATCTGGCTTTGCATCAGGAACTATAACTTCTCCTTCTATAAATACTATTTCTTTTTTAGTTGCTACTTTTTTGTTTATACGTAAATTTTCTTTTATTGTATCTACAACCATTTTCTACCTCCTTCATTTTTCTTTTATACATATTTATGAATGTTAATAGTTTTTTATTACATTTTTTATTAAAAATATGTATTTAAGTTCTCAAAGAAGCGTAAAGATTTATCGACGCGAAAAATTGCTATGTAATTTTTCTGTGCAACGTTGTTTTTTGTTGAATAGGAAAAAGCAGGCATAGTGCCTGCTTTTTTTAAGAAACTATTTTATTAGAGAATATGAAGAGCTTTGTTTATCTCTTCAGTCATTCTTTTGGCTTCAGCAGTAGTAGCTTCGGCCCAGTTTTCTTCAGAAAACTGGTCTTTCCATCTTGGATGCTTATATGCATTCATCAGACCTCTTGATGAATTTACTATTGCTCCTAGTCCATTTTTGTCAAAGTTGACAACTACATCTTCTGCCGTTGCTCCCTGTGCACCATAGCCAGGTACCAGAAAGAATGTGTTTGGCATTCTCTGTCTTAACCTCCGAGCATCGTCTGGATGTGTAGCTCCCACTACAGCACCCACATTGTTATAACCATCTTCAGTTGGATTGGAAATGTTCCCCCAATGCTTCACCATATCCGCAACTGCTTCATGGACTTTCCTTTGATCTCTTAAAATCAAATCCTGGATTTCTATTGAAGACTGATTTGAAGTTTTCACTAAAACGAAAACTCCTTTTTCGTTTTGGTTGGCTAATTCTATAAATGGCATTACTCCATCAGTTCCAAAATACGGATTTACCGTAATTATGGAAAAAGGTGAATCAGCCTTAAGATATGCTTTTGCATATGCTCCTGATGTAGAACCTATATCGGCCCTTTTCAAATCACCTATGACTATCATGCCCGCTTTTGCAGCCATTTCAGCCACTTCAAAATATTCCAATGTCAATCCTTCTGCCTCAAAAAAAGCCGAATTGATTTTTATGGCTGGAACTATCCCTGCAATCGCCTTGATATAATCATGGCAATAAGTTTCCATTAAAACCCCTCTGTCTGTGAGTTTCCTGTATTCCTCACAGTCTGGTATTTCTGATAAAACTGGGTCTAGTCCTGCCACCACCCGACTATTTGTTCTTCGAATCACTTTGTTCAATCTCTCCATCACATTTAATTTCTGCATAGTTTCTCCTTTCTAAAATTAATTAATTTTTAGTGCTTTTGTTTATAGTTGCTATATAGTATTATATCATAAAATTCCTATAAAAGCAAAAAATAGAAAGTTCCAAAAGGAATTTCCTATTTCTCTAACTATTTCTACATTAATGATGTTCTTTTCTTTTTAGTTTCAACTGGTGGTGGTATTAATGGACTATATGAATCCCCATCAAATACTTCAACCTCTACTGTCCTTGTTAAAACATCTGTATAACTATATGTTACATTTCTATTATTTTCATCATATTTAACCACGAAAATATTAGGATATGCTTTTTCTATCGTAGCTTCTTTTTCAAAGGCTTTACTTCTTCCTAAAGAACCTTTTACTATTATCTTTTGCCCCACTTTCTCTAAGATATCAGTTTTTAGATTTGCTATATCACTTTTACAAATCATGCTATCACCTACTCCCTTACGATAGCTTGATTATAGCATTTTTAGGGAAAATTGTCAAAAAAAGTATATTACTCAAAAGTGCCTTAAATCCTTAATTTTCAAGCATTTGGGCATTCCTTTGGTTGTTTGTTACTTTTGTATTACAGTTATGTTACATTTGTGTTACACTATGGGTTTTAATTAATTATTCGATACATTTTTCCATTTGCACCTATACCATTTATTCCTGCCTTTCCATCTCTTAGCTCATTTACAATATCATCAATTGTAATATATTTATACTTTTCTGTCATAGCTACTTTTTCTGCCACTATTAGTGGGTCTATAAAATCAATTAAAATTCTTCCTGGTGAAGAAGCAAAATTTGCACCTGCTGAAATTAATGCTTCAAAATAGCTTTGGCATGCCCCTGCAAATATAACTAACTTTTTATCATTTTCCTTATCATATTTTCTAGCTTGTTTTACAGTTTCTATAAAGTATTTTGAATTACGATAATTGTATAAATCATTATACCTAGATGAATTTTTTATCATTCCGTCATGTCCTGTTATTACCAATATATCTGGTTCATATATTTTTAATAATTTATATACTACGGCTGGTTGCTTGTATTCTGGTATATTTTTCACTATAGCATTCAATCCTAATTTTCTATAATATCTATATGATTTTTCACTATATTTTCTATCTCCATCTAAATGTAATATCTTTCCTGTTATTATAAATTCATTTCTTTTTCTTTTAGTATTTCCTAATTTATTTATTTTTCCATCTATTCTCTTTTGAATATATTTTAGGTCTTTATTTATTCTTTCTTCGTCTACTTTTTCTAAATCTTCTAAACTACTATCAGCTTCTACTCTCTCTACTATTCCTATTAAAATTGCTATCTTACCTTTTTTTGTTTTTATTATTCTCTTTATTCTAAATAATATATCTCTATTATATGACTTTCTCGTTACAATATCGCCAACTTTCATTTTTTCCATCAATACCACCTCAAAAATTAAGCTATTATATTTTATGTCGTTTTTTGTAAATTGGTGATATTTGTTTCATTTCTATCATTGATTTTTGTTTTTTATATAACTTCCTTTAAACTCTTCTGCTAATATATCCATTTCTATACAATCATAGTATTTCCCATTGATAAACCTGCATTTTCTTCGTCTTCCATATTCTTTAAATCCACACTTTTCATAGCATTTTAAAGCTCTCTCATTAAAGCTCATTAGATCTAGCTTGATATTGTTTAAATTTAAATAATTAAATCCATAATCTAATATAAGTTTAATTGCTTCTGTTCCATAACCTTTACTTCTATATTCCTTATCTCCTATAAAAATTCCTAATGTAGCTGTTCTATTAATGCCATTATAATTTTCTAATCCTACTGTACCAATCAGTTTATCAGTATCAAGTGTTACAATGAAAAAATTATAGTTTTTATCAATATTTTCTTCAAAATATTTCCTTTCTCCTTCTAGTGTTGTTATACAAGCACTTCTACCTGTATAATCTGTTATTTGAAAATCATTTAGCCATTCTGTAAATTTTTCTGCCTCTTCAGTATTTTTTGGTGATAAATAAATTCTTTCTCCTATTAATTTTTTAAAATATTTCATATCAAAATCACCCCTATAAATCAAATTTTTCTTTTATCATTTTTGCAACTTCTTTAGCTGATATACTTGTATTATCTATTTTTATAAAATTTTCAAATATTTTTTCTCCTTCACCTGGCATAGAATTTAATCTATGTATTTCAAGAGACCTTAGCAAATCTTTTTCGCTCCATTCTAAATCTCTTTTCGACTCTTTACATTTTAGTCTATTTTCCGTTTTATTTCTGCGTAGTCTCTCTTCTAATGTAGTTTCTAATTCAATTGTGTATGTTTCATCAAATAAATTCATCCACTTATCTGATTCTACCTTTTCTTCTTCAAAATCATTTCCAAAATCAAAACAGCCTGTAAATATAATTCCTTTTTCATTACTTTTAGCAAATTCTTTAAAAATTTCATACCTGATTATACTATTCATTCTCCTAAAGCTTTCTTTATCATAATCAAATATCAATCTGACCATTTCAATTGTCATATGATTATATAATAATTTATATCCTGTTATTTTTGCTAATTCTTGACCTACTGTCATTTTCCCAACTGCCTGAGGGCCAATAATTTGTATGAATTTTGGCATTAT
>CALYAB010000067.1 GCA_944393395.1 uncultured Clostridia bacterium | reverse complement strand
TACATATTTTACCATTTTTTCTTAAAACTAGCATTTAGTCTTGGATTTCAAACTAGAATTTACTTTTGCAATTAACCCAATATATACAAATTTATATTCTCTCTACATCTATTCCCAACTTTCTAAAATTATCATTTATTTTGGTCATATCACGATACATTCCTTTTTTCAATTCATATCTATAACTCTCTTTTTCAATATTAATATCTTTATCTATTTTTCTAATTTCCTTTAGTCCATCATAATAAAGTCAAAAAATAAAGCATATAATATGATTTATATGCTTTATCTTTGAGTTTGTTTTACATGTCAAAAATTATTATCATGTAATTGGAAACTTCACTCTTATCTTGATGATGAAACAAAATCAAGATAAGAACACAATCTTTTAAATTCTTTTTTGTCTCTCCAGCAATTTGTCGCCAACAATGTTTCTATAGTTTCATATTTAACATAATCAAACACTTTATCCCCGTATAACCTTTTTCTTAATAAAATTTTTATTATTCTATCCAACTCTCTACCAATACTAAAATATTCCCATTTGTATTTATTCACAAATTCATCTTTTTCAGTTTGTGGAAAATATTCTAGATATTTCCTATTTTCATGTATATTAGCATATATGCGTAAAGCTTCTTTATACGCTTGTAAAGCTCTATTATAGTTTTCTATAAGTCTCTTTTTTAATCTTTTATTAGATTCTCTTTGTAGAGCTAGCACTTCTTCAGTGGCTTTTGTGTCTTTGGAGTCATAACTTTGTTTCAATTCCTCCATATACTTTTTTGATTTTTTGTGTTCCTCGCTGTTTTTTCTAAGTTCTATATCTCCAATCATTCTATAAGTATGATATAAATATATCTGTTCGATCGGATTTAAGAATTCACTTTTCGAGCTTATCAATTCAGTGATTTTTTTCAAGTATATTTCCACTTCTGAGTCTTCCATCCACATGCTTCTACATGCTTTGACCATAAAATAATAGACTTTATAATTATTACCATCATATTCTAAAGCCTTTTGCAAATATTCTTTTATGATACGTTTATATTCATCTTCTAATTCTTGATTTATAGCTTTAAGACTTTCATCTTCAACATCATATTCTTCATCATTAAATAATATACAAGAACGCTGTCGCCATATTTTTGATAGCAGTTCTTTTAATCTATTTACATGACTTGATTCTCCTAGTTGTAACAAAGCCATTTTATAATAGCTTTCGCCAAGGCAAGCTCGTACTCCCTTAGAATAATATTTGCTAGCTTCATTTATATAATCTTGCATGTATTTGCAATACATCTTATTATCCTTATTCATTTTTTTGTCTTTTTCTACAATGTATGCTTTTAATCTATGTAGATTAACAAAATCCGGAAATTCCTGTAACTTTTTATCTACATTCTTCAACATTTCACTAGTGTCATATCCTAAGCACAGGTGGATTGTCATAGGATAAAATATCCGTATACATTCGTTCCTTAAATACTGTATATATAGTACTGAATAAGAATAATAGTCATCTATTATTCTTGAATTTAAATTTAGATGTTTTAATGCCTCCTCAACTGCCTTATATACCTCTTTTAATTCTTCTGCTATACTTAGTTTGTAGTTATTTTCCACATTGTCTATGTCGCTTATCATTTTACCTTTAATAAAATTCATACATAGATTTGTCATAATAAATATCTTAGCGATTTTCATCAACTCTTGTTGTCCTTTTTCATTAGATACTAATCTTTTAGATATTTGATTTAATAACTGATATGTTTGTTTTTCTTCTAATGGAATATCCTTATAAGCATCATAATGGAAATTTTGTATTCCTTCTAATGATTCTAGATTTAAAATCAAGTCAAATTCTTCATCTCCTGCTATACGCACTTTGGATTTTTTGACTAAGATTCCAATGAACCGGAGAAACATTGCAATAAAATCGCAAACTACTTTTTGTTCCTCAACATAATAGATACATGTTGTTCTTACTTTTTTCATAAAAAATCTCCCTTCTGTAAAAACAATTAGTTAATTATAAATACATAAACTACTGGTTACATGTTTTGCATTATATCACATAATTATGTTAAATTCAACTTTTTAGTTCTTCTTTTTGAATTTAGTCAGATTTAATTTTTGACTGGAAAAAAATTACGTATTTTTAATGGCATATATTGTTCATTTTTATTTTCGAATATTTTTTCTCCTAATTCACATTCAATATCGATTTTTATTATATCTTCCAAATCTACAATTACAGGACTTCCATCAAAAACTCTATTTAATTCTTCAAATTCTTTTTCTTTTAGATATGGTTTAAGTTGTAACAGTTTTTCACTGTTAAAATCAAAGGTTCCACAGTATTCGTCTCCTTCTAATAATGTATTTTCTGTAATGCAATATGTATTATTATCTATTAACATTATACTATCTATAAGAAAATTAGAAAAATAAAATCTGTGTTCAACTTCACTAGAAGATATCATCTTTAAATGTATTCCTAAGTCTTTTACTATTCTATTTTTATTTTCTGCTTCATTTTTTTCTATACTATTAATACCTATAAATTTATTCAAATAATCAAAGTAAATTTCAATTTCTTCTAAGTCAAATTCCAAAATAGGTCTTAATAAGTTAGTACGATAAAGTATAAAACTTTTCCCATTACATAAGGCATAAAATTCAGCTTGTACTTCCCTATGAACTGCATATGAATAGGCTTGTCCTATATATTCTTCCTTTTTTAATGTTTTATATGGTGATTTTACTTCTATAATACAACAACATTTTCCTTTACATTCTAATATGTAGTCTGGAAAAATATTTATTGGGTATTTCTTTGTACCTACCATGTTAAAAGGATTTATCAATTTCTTTTCTCTAATTATTTTGAAATCGCCTGTAAAATTATATCCTAATGCTTTTAACAATGGCATTACAATTTCTTCGCGTACATCGATTTCTTTAAATCCATAATTTTCTAATTTTTTATATTCGATTTTCTTTAATTCTTCTAAATATTGATTCATATTATTTTTCCTTTATATCCTCCAGTCCTATAAATATATGATAAAATGTATTTATATATTATCATTTCTTTATCTATTTTCAAATTGTAATAAGTTCAATTTTTTTACTGTATATAATGTAACATAAATTTCTTACTTTTACAATGAAGTTACCAATATTTTAATATTACATTATTTCAAGTTCAATTTCTAATGTCACCAATGTATATTATTAGGTTAGAGCAAAGTGAAGTTCTTGTATATGAAAAGGCAAGATTTCAAATGCTGATATCTTGCCTTAATTAATTATTTATTATTAGAAATTTGGGATTGATTTCTTTTCATTTTTATATAAAAGATTATTACTAAAATACCTACTCCAAATATCATTATTAGAATAATTATATTAGCCCCTGTTTTAGGTAATGTTTCTGTTGCTATAGTACTATCTAACTCATTTACATTAGATATTTGTCCTTGATCTTGTATTAGTGTTTCTTCTGTAGTTTCCTCTATTTTTTGTTCTTCTTCTGGAGTTTGTATTTCATCTGGTGCCTCTTCTGGTTCTTCTGGTAATGTTTCTTCTGGCTTTTGTTCTGGTTTTTCTTCTTCATCTGGATTTGGTATTTCGTCTGGTGCCTCTTCTGGTTCTTCTGGTAATGTTTCTTCTGGCTTTTGTTCTGGTTTTTCTTCTTCATCCGGATTTGGTGTTTCATCTGGTGCCTCTTCTGGTTCTTCTGGTAATGTTTCTTCTGGTTTTTGTTCTGGTTTTTCTTCTTCATCTGGATTTGGTATTTCGTCTGGTATCTCTTCTGGCTCTTCTGGTAATGTTTCTTCTGGCTTTTGTTCTGGTTTTTCTTCTTCATCTGGATTTGGTATTTCATCTGGTGTCTCTTCTGGCTTCTCTTCTGGCGGTATTTCGTTTTCTTCTTCCTGAGTTATATCTTCAAACAAATTAATCATAGTTGCTGTAATAAAATCTCTACCATCTCCATAGTTTTCCGTTGCTACTAACTTTACATATTGAGATTTAATAACTTCATCAAATACAACCATTTTTGAATCAGGGCTATCTGCCCAATTTGTTATTGTAGCAACATCAGTCCATGTTTTTCCGTCCATACTCACTAATATTTGTCCTTCTTTAATTCTACCATTGTTTCCAATCTGTCTTGGTACATATTCTAATGCTGATAGATATTTAGGTTCATCTAATTCTATTACAATATATCGTTCTGAATCATCTCCATTCCAACTGCTATGCCATATGGTATTAATATTACCATCAATTGTATTTTTTGCTCCCTCATTAGGTCCTAGCTCTTCACTAGATACTTGGAAAATAGATAAATGATCAATAGAAATATATTTTTGTGTATCTAATTGATTATCTTCTGTAAACCTGAATGTCAACTCATCACTAGGTAAAGATACACCTGTTGCTCCTGTTCTTACAATAACTGTCTTATCCCCTGTTAAATCTGGTATTTGCTCTTTATAAGATGTCCAACTATCATTTTCAGTATATTTCCATTCCATAATATCTGTAGCACCAATTATTTTGTTTTCAAGGTCATTATTATAAAGATTTGTTGGATTGGTTCCTTTTAGAATATCTATCCCATAAATATTCTCCTCTTCGTAACCAGCTCCCACAATATGCACTAAAATATCATTTTCAGCTGTAATACTCTCTATTTCTTCATTTGTTAATTGCACTTTGTGTTCATGTACTTGAGTCCATGTTTCTTGATTATTTAAACTATATTTCCAAGCAACACCTACTCCTTCAAATCTGCTACCAAGTACAATTGCTCCAGCATTTTCTCCATCAAATGAGAATGTGGCAATTTCTGTATCTGTATTTCCTAACAAATAATTTGCAACTTCACGCACTGCTACTTCTTGTATTGTTTCATTACTTGTAGCCTTTGTTGCTTCCGTTAATGTTTTTGTTAATAACACATTAAGTGCTACCGTATATTCTGTTTCTTTTATTGATGGCTCGATTAATTTTAATAAGTCATGCATTGGAAGTGGATAATATTTTAAGCTATTTGCTATTTCTTGTGCAAGCATATATTTTTCTTCACTTGTTTTTGTATCATCAGATGTATATAAATTTACTAATCCATGCCAAGCATCGAAGTTAAGTGGTTGAACTTCAAGTGCTTTTCTATATATATTGTATAATTCTTCTTCATTGCCTTTATAGGTATTTGCAAGTAATAAAATTTCTTCTGATTTCTCATAATTGTGAAAATCATTTAAAGCTCCTTGTGCTAGTAAAACATAAGGTACAGGATATTGACTAGCATAACTACCATTCCCCCAACCATTTGGCATACGTATTGTCAATTTTCTGTTTTTCCAGATTGTTGCCAACCAGAAATATCATTGTATAAATTCCAAATTCCATTTCCATTACTATCTAAAGAATAATATATATATGCTGCATGACCTGGCTGACTCACTACGCTTGAAGGAACTCCATAAGATCCCCATATATTTGAGCCTGTTTTTGAAAGTGCTCCACACACGCCACCTTCTTCAAATACAATCCATAGTTTTGGATAACCTGTTTGGTATGTTATATTATATTTTGATAAATTATATTTTTGGTTCCACTTTTCGTAATTTGAAGGATCATAATACTCACTTTTAGAATACTCATAACCAAATGTATACTCTATATAACTATATGGATTTCTACTATCATGTTCTGTTGTATATGCATTTAACCATTCAATTTCCTCATCATCTATAATATTATTCATAACAAAACGCATTTCTTCAATTGTTAAAGATTCAAATATTTTACTATCTAATTTTCCTTCCTGATGCATTTTTTTATAAATTTCATAACGAGTAACTGCATTTGAGTTGTTTGGATCATTTGGATTATTGGTCATTCCTCCTGCCCATAATCCAACATCAGTTGAATGGGTTAATGATAATGTAATCATCATTTTACGATATAAATCTTTTAAAGCTGTTCCATTTGCAGTTATATCTTCTTTATTTAAGTCATTTTTATATGTAGCATATAATTTAGAAAGAACTCTTAAAGATTCCATATAACTACCATCTGGTTCTCCTCCAATGATATAAAGACGAAGATTATCTACATTGTTCATTAGCCAAGAAATCACTTGATAATTCTCATCACTATATCTTACAAATTGTTGTAATAAATCATATCCCACATTTTTTACAAATTCTCTTTTTAGTAGTGCTATTTCAAATTCGCCTGTTATCTCTTGATTAACCGAATATGTTTTAATCTTTTTATCATATTCTTCTACTGTTTTAATAAAATCAACTTCTGATGTATCTTCTACATAACTTTCTTTTATCAATTTAGCATCTGCATAAACAGTTTCATCATACCATGGAGACCAAAAATCTCCAGGATATTCTTGGTTTTCATCAGCAACTAATTTTAAATAATTTGCGTCTTTTATATTTATTTTGATAAATGGTGCTTCACTCCAACCATAAAGAATGTCTGACTGGTACTCTTCTTTCCAATATTCTCCATCATTAGATGTATAAATATAAAATTTTGCTCCAGTATTGAAGTAGTCACTTTGCTCACTTGCATCAACACCAATATATGACGTAAAGTAATCATAATCATATCCCCTTAAATCATAAACAATTTCTGATGTCGCCCATGCACAGATTCCCTTTAAAAATGGCATTTTCTTTCCATTAACATTTAGGGTAATAAAATCGTTATTTTGATTTTTATCTAAAAGAATGGAATATCCACTTTGAGCAAATGATTTTTCATCTAGATAAGAAATATTTGATAAATAAACATAATCAGGATTTTCAGTTATTTGTGATGTTACTGCATAACTACTTGTTACTGCTAATAAAATCATCACTATAGCAATCCCTAATATGAATAATGTTTTTCTTTTTACTTTTAGCATACCTTTATAGTACACCTCCTTTGTATAAATAACATCATTCATATTTTATCATGTTTACATAATCATTTTCAATATGTTATAACATTTTTTTATTGTCAATATATTCCGATTTTATTTAAGTTTTCCAGGAATATTTTTCGGTATTTCTTATAACCGATTTCTCCTGCTTTATGAACAATAAGTTGTATGCATATGTAAATCTATCATCTATATCACTTCATAAATTTATTAGTATTCTTTAATTTTTCTATTTTTCTTTCTATTTCTTTTGGTAATTCAAATCACTTATCTTCAAGCTTTAGTTTTATAATTGTTTCACTAATGTTTTTTATTATATTAACATTTCCCTTAAATCTTTATTTCGGTGTTGATTTTATCACAAAAATGCAAAAAAAGAAAGCCTTTTGCCAAAGACTTCCAATTAAACATTTGGTGCACTTGTCATTTTATGCAACCTTTTCTGTATAATTAATAACCGTAATCTCTGTAATCGCATTTCTTACTGAATTCACTAATTTTTCTAATTGTTTTGCTACCTCATTACTATATGATACTTCGCCACATTGTTTACATACTTGAGATGGCACATTTTTTATAATGATAATACAATTATCTAATTCAACCATAAATGTTGTATTTTTATTTTCTAAATCTCCTTTACACATAAAACAATTCAT
>CALYAB010000066.1 GCA_944393395.1 uncultured Clostridia bacterium | reverse complement strand
ATGTCATCTTTCATTTTGCTTATTATTTGTTCATTTGTCATATCAAAAAACCTCCTGTTTAATATATTTGCAACTTTTAAGTTACATAATATATATTATACAAGAGGTTTTATATTTTTTCAAATTTATTCATTCGAGCCATTTCGAGGTACGAGAAATTTAGTACGATAGTAATAACTAAAGCAATTAATGTAATTCCCATTTCTTTTGAATTATTAACCTTTCTTCCTCTAAATACTGTTTTGTACTTTTTCAAACTTGACACTTTTTCCTTTCTAGAAATCCCTTTCATCTTCTTTTTCTCCCTTCTTTTGTACTTTTTTATTAAATTTTTTTCTTTATTTTTTGAATACTTTTTTGTTTTTAGTATTTCCTATTTTTACATGTCTTATTCTAAAAATAAATATTGTACTAATATCGTTTCACAACTATTTTATATTTTATGATGTATTAAGTCAATATGTTATAGTAATTATATTCAGTGTTTTTTTCCTGTAGTTGGATACTCTAAGAATATAAATAAACTTTTAAATCCTTTAATATTCGACTTTTTGGCTGTTTTTTGTATAATAAAATTCTATTTATTTTTTATAAATTTATATGGCATCTTTTTCACCTTTTTTATTATTTTTTTATTGACATCATAATATTTTATTGTTAAAATTTATTCATAAAAAATATTCTTAGAGTATCCAACTCTAAGAATATTTTTACGTAAAAAACACAATATATTAACATTCTAAAATATCAAAATACTTAAATCTCATCAGCCTTGTTCTTTTATTTATTCTTTAAATAAATTTCTAAATCCCTATTCCAAGTCTGGTAAATTTCATTTTCTCTTTTATCTGTTAAATCAAAATTCCTTTTCAAATAATTCGCAACATATTTACTAACCTTACTAGCACCATTTACATTTAAGTGCCATCCAGCATCTTGTGTATCAGTATTCCAATCAATTCCTATTTCATCAACACAATTTAATTCTAAAAATTTTATTTCCTTAGAATCTGCATATTCTTCTACTGCTCTATGTCTAGCATAAGACCAAGTATTAGGTGAAGGCATATCAATTAGCACAAGTTCTGTCCCATTTTCTTTACATAATTCTACTATTTTATCTAAATATTTTAATGCTATATCATTTATATTTGTTGTTTCATCTGTATAATTTAAATAATCTGTATTTCCTTCAAAAGGCTCTATCCCTTTCACTAAAGAATATCCTTTATATGTTGAATCATAATGATAAAATAATCTTTTTATATCTTTTGTAGATAAATTATTCCATCTTGTATGATATCTTATTATAGGAAATATGTAACTTAATTTATCTTCTATTCCATAATTTAAAAATTCATCATTAATTGCATTAATTTTTGCTTTTCCTAACTTCATATTATCTAATAATTTTCTAATATTATCTTCTTCTAAATTATCATCTGCAAATGCTTCATTCATATCTAACATTATGACTTTCGGATTTTGATATGCAAATAGTTCTTGTATAGCATAATATGATAACCAGATTTTTTGCTCAGGAGACGCATATGAATATGATGTAATTCCAGTTTCTTGCCATATTTCTAATGGTGATATTCCATTATATATATTGCTACTTCCTACAAACACTACATCTAAAGAATTTTTTTCTTCTTCATATATTCCTCTAGCAGAAAGTGTTGCATCATTATTTATTACCCATTCTGGTAATAAAATTATATTTAAAATATAAAATAATATTAGACCTATTATTATAAATATACTTACTGATATTAATAATTTATGCTTCATTTTTATTCCTTGTATAATAATATTTAGGTTTTTGTAAAGGTCTTACCTATAAACCTATATTGTAGCATTTTAAAATTGTCCATATATAAAACTACTTGGATTATAATCTTTGCCATATATTCCAAATATGATAATACTAAATATTCCAGCATAATAAATTGACCATCTTAATACAACATTTCTTTTTTCAATTTCTTCTCTAATATGATAATTTTTTTCTTGTAAAAAATCTACTATCAGCATAATAATTAGAGAAATACCTAAAATTATAAATTCTCCTACATCTAAGCCTAAAGTAAAAATTTTTCCATTAAAAAACTCTCCAAATGTAGAGAAATCAAACATAGATTTTAATATTGAAAATGCTGAACTTATGTCTGCTGCTCTAAATATTAGCATCCCTATATTAACAATAAAAAATGTTCTTAATATCTGCCATATTTTATATTTTTTACTGTTTACATTAATTTTTAAATATTTACACAATTTTTTTAAAATTGGTGTTAACATCATCCCTATTGCCATAATAATAAAGTAATACATTCCATAAAAAATATATTTCCAGCTTGCACCATGCCACAATCCATTTGCAATCCATACAAAAAATAATGGACATAATGCTGATAAAGTTTTTGCCAAATGTTTATATTTTTTTAATTTTAAATTTAATTTGGTTGTTAGATTCAAGCACCATTTAGAAAATGCTACAGAATAAAATATATATTCTTTTAACCAAACTCCTAAAGTAATATTCCATCTTTTCCAAAATTCTTGAATTGACCTTGAAAAAAATGGTCTTCTAAAGTTTTCAGCTAGGCTAATCCCAAATATTTCTGCTACCCCGCTAACTATATTTATACATCCTGCAAAGTCAGCATATATTTGGAATGTATAGAATAACACTGCACAAACAACAATAAATCCTGAATATTGTAAATGGTTGCTAAATACTGCATCTACAAATATTCCCAATCTATCTGCAATAACCATTTTTTGAAAAAGTCCCCATATTGCTAGTAGTGTACCGTTTTTTATATGATTAAATTCTATTTTATGTGGATTATATAGTTGGTTTGCTAAATCTTTATATCTCCCTATTGGTCCTTCTACAATTTGTGGAAAAAATACTAAAAATAGTGCTACTCTTCCTATATTTTTATCTGCTTCTATTTTTTGCCTATATATATCAATTACATAGCTTAAAGCTTGTAATGTATAGTATGAGATCCCTATCGGTAATACAAATTTCATACTTGGAATTTGTATATTTATATTAAATAAATTAAGCAATATATTTATATTTCCACAAAAAAAGTTAAAATATTTTATAACACCTAATATTCCTAAATTTATTATTAATGCAACAAAAACTATTATCTTCCTTTTAGTTTTTGCTCTTTCTTTTAAATTTTTCTTTTCTTCTTTTGTCACATTTTCACATTGCAATTTTAATTTTTTATCTATTTTGCCTAGAAGTAATCCTAATAAGTATATAGAGATTGTTGTAATTATTATAAAAATAATTAATTGATTACTATTTATCCAATAAAATAAATAACTTGATATTAGTAATATTCCCCATTTGTATTTTTTAGGTGTTAGAAAATATAGCAGTATAACTACTGCTACAAATATGATGAACTTTAATGAATTTATTTCCATATTAATTTTCCTTTACTAGCTTAATCTTTCTATTAATTCATATATTTTTTTAGCAGAATTAAAATTTTCTGGAATAATATCTTTTGCTGTAATTTCTACATCAAATTCTCTATCTATATCTGCAACAAGTGAAATAATATCAAAGGAATCTAAAGCCTCCTCATCAATAATATGTTCATTTGTATAATAATCTACATCTGGATTATATTTTTTTAATATTTCAACTAATTTTTCCATTAATATACACCCTCCATAAAATTATTTTTTAATAGTTTTCTATCTACTTTTCCATTCTGATTGTATGGAATATTTTCTAATTTTATAATTTCATTTGGAATCATATACGGTAGTAATTTTTCTTTTAGTTTTTTATATAATTCATGTTTTTCTAATTGTTGTGATTGATAAAATAATATAATTTTTGATTTTATTTCATCATAAACACAAATTCCTAATAAAATTTCTTTTATTGCATTTACGTTTTTTTCAATTTCACCTAATTCTATTCTGTATCCCATATGTTTTATTTGAAAATCTTTTCTACACATATATATGATTTCGCCATTTTCATTAATTTTTACAATATCACCTGTTTTATATATTTTTTCAGGATAATTTTTATTCAATGGATTTTGAACAAAAGCTTTTTTTGTTTTTTCTTTATCCTTATAATAACCTGAAGCTAGGAAAGAACCTCTTACACATAATTCTCCCTTTGTACTAAGGTCTCCATCATTGTTCAAAATTAATACATTACAATTGTCACAAGCTTTCCCAATTGGTATAGATTCATTTTCTTTAAATTCTCTATCTAATATGTAATATGTACAAATATCAGTTACTTCTGTTGGTCCATATAAATTGGCATATAATGCTTTGACATTTTTTCTCCATTCATTCAATTGTTTTACAGGCATAATTTCTCCTGCAAATAAAATTTTAGTTAATGTTTTTGGTTTTACCTCATCTAATGCTTTTAAATTTGCAACAATACATAGAGCTGATGGTACCCAATAAATTGTATTGATTTTATACTTATTAAGATATTCTAACAATCTTATTGGAAATGAAAAATATCTCTTAGGTATAATGTTTAAGCTAGCTCCAACCATTATAGTTGAAAAAATATCTAATACTGACATACTAAAATAAAACGGTGTTTGATTTCCAAATACAGTATTTTTGTCAAAATTAAATATTTCTACTACTGAACTAATATATGATATAACAGACCTATGTGAAACTGCTATTCCTTTTGGTTTTCCTGTTGATCCTGATGTAAATAATACATATATTAAATCTGTATCTATCATTGTTCTTCTTATTTGATTTAATCTTTCTTTTTCTATTTTTCCTATTTTTAATTCTTCATATAATTGTGTGTTTTTTAATTCTGTATATCCTTTTATTTTTTCATGGTTTTTTCTATCTACTATTATCATTTCTGGTTCCAATTTATCACATATATTTTTTATTCTTTCCCTAGGAGATTTTGTGTCTATAATTGTATAAAAATTCCCACTATACACTGTCCCCATCATGGCTACTAAACATTCTATACTTTTTTCCATAAATATAACAATCGATTTGTTGGTCATATTTAATTTTCTATTAATGTTAGAACCTATCGTTTTAGCATTATATACAAAGTCTTTGTATGTTATATTTTTATCCTCCTCAGAAAATAAAATCTTATCTGGATTTTCTTTTTCATTTAATTCTAAATATTGTAATACATTTTTAACCATTTTTGCCCCCTCTTTTATTATTTTTTATAGATTTTATATAAAAAATATGTCCTTTGAGTGAACTCCAGATATATCTTCTATGAATATAGATAATTAATCTATTAATTAGACTAGAATTATTAGAGGGTAGCGACGTTCTTGTATAGAGGAAACTTAATTTTTCTGTGCAACGTTATTTTTTATTGAATAGGAAAAACTTGATTTTTCCTATTCAATGAGAAAAGTAAGGGAAATCCCCCTTACTTTTCATAGATTCCACAGTAGTAGTGACCACCATCTACGGGGTTCGATACATGAGCCCACACATAATCTCCTTGCTTAAATACTGCTTGGTAGACTACGTTGTCAGGCATTCCTGTATCCACTTCTCCTCGCAGATACTTGCGGACATTTTCCTTAGTCCGCTTATCAGCCTTTTTATACCAGTTACCAT
This sequence comes from uncultured Clostridia bacterium, assembly GCA_944393395.1. Taxonomy (GTDB): domain Bacteria; phylum Bacillota; class Clostridia; order TANB77; family CAG-508; genus CAG-269. Next base: position 2,307 of record CALYAB010000066.1, on the reverse strand, counting down.
CCCATGTTGGTTGGTACTGACCTGGCTGAAATACTACCCCTTCTAATGTATTAGGGAACTTTGGATGTTTAATCCTGTTCTCTATTACTTTCATGACATAGAACTGGTCTAAGTCTGGGCAATACGTAGATCCACATTCTCCTGCTACGATACGCTCCATAATGTATATATATGCATTATAAAGTTTATCTGCAAAATCCTGTGCATCTTTTGCACTTTTTCTTACTTCGGAATCTTTTTCTTTAAGTTCGGTAAACTTCTGGCTCTCTTCTGTAAAACCATTAAGAGTCGTTTTAGTAAAAGAGTCCATTCTCAATTCTTCTTGAATTCGATTGATTTCCTTTACTAAATCATTTACCTCCTCATATCGAAGTTTGTACTCTTCCAAGTACTCTTTTGCATTATCATAATATTTTTCATATTTTTTTAATGCTTTTTGAGCCTTATTGTTATAGCGATTTGCATCACTACAAACGATTGACTTTAGAGCACTTTTAGAGTCTTCTTCGACTTCACCCTGAGCTATTTCAGCATCATCGAGATTTTTCTGTAGCTTATCATAAACATTACTTGCTGCTGTTTCTTCCCGAGTCAACTGAGTTTGAAGACTGATTAAATCAGTTTTCAATTTGTCTATTTTTTGGAAAACAACCACTGCTCCCATTACCAATGTCATTAATATTGATAATAACAAAACAATAACTGTTTGCCTTTTATAGACCTTTAAGCTTAAGCTCAGGGCCGACGGTAATAGTGACTCTTCTTCCACTGTTACCTCCTTTCTAAAAATACGTGTTTACGGTTACACCTATATTATACCACATTTTATGTCAATTCTCAACTAGGTTTAATCCAAAAATTTCCTTTTCAAGACTTACTTTGTTATGGTTAATAGCTATTTTTAGATACTGTGAACTATAATCTCTTTTTTATCTTAAACTATTTTCTATAAATTCAATTACAGCATTTTCTGAATTATTTTTATTTTTATATTCCGTTTTTTCTTCATCTGTTAATTCTACTAAATATTTATTATAATCTGGAATAATACTAATAGAATCTAATGGATAACCTTGATTTCTTTTTTCACTTGGCTTATCTACAAAGTAAAAATTATCTTTACTCCATGAATATTTTTCTACTCCATTTTGATTGCAAACTACCATTCCATATACCCATTTTGCTGTAACTTTCCCGCCATATTCTTTTACTAGATTTGTATAATATTCTATCATTTCGTCATCATTTAATTCTTTTCCATTTACTCTTCTTACATGAGTTCCTGGTTGTTTTTCCTCTGGTATTTCATCTATGTATAAATTATCATCCATTCCAATGGTTGGCATATTTGTTGCTTCATAATATGCTTTTGCTTTGATATATGCATTTTCAATGGCATTTTTTCCGTTTTCATCTATATTTAATTTTAAATTTAAGTCTTTTATTGTTATTATTTCTATTCCTTTTTCTTCTAATGCTTCATCTATATCTTTCAGCATTTGTTTATTATCAAACTTTAAGTCAAAAGCGCCCAAAAGCAGTCTATAGCATTCGTTAATGCAATATGCTAAATATATTAGACAATAAGAAAAATAATCTTGTATGCTTTCTATCTTTATATCTCTTAAAGTTCCATCAGCAGCCAAGTAATTATCGCATATTTCCCTTATCAGTGTGACGGTGTCTTGTTTTAAACCAAAAAAACTGTTATCCAATCTTCCCTTATGTCCTCTTCTAATCATCCTACTTTTGAGAAAACAAGCACCGATATTTTCTTCTACAAATACCTTAGCAATTTGCATTAATTCCTGATATCCTTTTTCATCATTTATTAACATCTTGCATATTTTCCCCAATAACTGATATGTTTGTTTTTCTTCTAATGGAATATCCTTATAAGCATCATAATGGAAATTTTGTATTCCTTCTAATGATTCTAGATTTAAAATCAAGTCAAATTCTTCATCTCCTGCTATACGCACTTTGGATTTTTTGACTAAGATTCCAATGAACCGGAGAAACATTGCAATAAAATTGCAAACTACTTTTTGTTCCTCAACATAATAGATACATGCTGTTCTTACTTTCTTCATAATAAATCTCCTTTCTTTAAAGCCAATTAATCAATTGATTAATTGATTGTATTATACATTAAACTATTAGTTACATATTTTGCATTATAACATATAATTATGTTGATTTCAACTTTTTAACTAACAATATATACAAATCTTTAAGTTTAAAAGTAAATTCTAGTTTTGGCTCAAAACTAGAATTTAGTCTTGGAACGAAATTCTACCTATCTAG
>CALYAB010000065.1 GCA_944393395.1 uncultured Clostridia bacterium | reverse complement strand
ATAAAAAGCATTTACATTTTGAAAAAAATTGTATAAAATATACTAAGAATATATTAATTTGTCAGAAACGAAAGAAAATCAAAAATGAAAGGGAGTATATCAATGAAAATATTGATGTTAACATGGGAATATCCACCAAGAGTAGTAGGAGGTATAGCAAGAGTTGTATATGATTTATCAAGAACTCTATTAAAAGATGGTCATGATGTAACAGTTGTTACATATAAAGATGGAGATATGCCATACTTTGAAGATGATAAAGGAGTAAAGGTATATAGAGTAGATAACTATATGATAAATCCTAATAATTTTATAGATTGGATAATGCAATTAAACTTTAATTTAGTTGCAAAAGCTAATGAAATAATAGCAGAACAAGGTAAATTTGATGTTATACATGCACATGACTGGTTAGTAGCATATGCAGCAAAAACATTAAAAAATTCATATAATATTCCTATAGTTGCAACTATACATGCAACTGAAGCTGGAAGAAATAGTGGAATACATGATGAGACACAAAGATACATAAATGATACAGAATGGATGTTAACATATGAAGCCTCAGAAGTAATAGTAAACAGCAATTATATGAAAAATGAATTACAAAGACTTTTTGGATTACCATATGAAAAAATAAATGTAGTACCAAATGGAGTTAATTTAAATTTATTTAATGGAATAGAAAGAGATTATAATTTTAGAAGAAGATATGCAATGGATAATGAAAAAATAATATTATTTATGGGCAGATTAGTATATGAGAAAGGTGTTCAGCATTTAATAAGTGCTATGCCAAAGATATTAAATGGATATCATGATTCAAAGTTAATCATATGTGGAAAAGGTGGAATGTTGGACGAGTTAAAAGCTCAAGTTAATAGCATGGGAATAGGAAATAAAGTATATTTTGCAGGATATATGCACGGTAAAGATGTACAAAGAATGTATAAGGTGGCTGATATAGCAGTATTTCCAAGTACTTATGAACCATTTGGAATAGTAGCTTTAGAAGCTATGCTATCAGAAAATCCAATTGTTGTTTCAGATGTTGGAGGTTTAAATGAAATTGTTCAACATAGAGAAAATGGAATGAAGAGTTACGCAGGAAATCCAAACTCAATTGCTGATTCAATTTTAGAATTGTTATATGATCACAAATTATGTGCAGATATAACTAAAAAAGCAAAAAATAAAGTAAGAAATGAATATAATTGGAGCAAGATAGCTCAGGATACTCATTTTACATATCAAAAAGCTATTTGTCAATCAATGGCTGAGAAACAAAAAAGAGAGATTGAACAAGAAAGAGCTAAGAAAACTAAAAAGACAATTAAAAAAGAAAATGAAATTACTAATTTACTTAACTTTAGAAAACGTCAAGCTTATGCTTAATTGGGGACGTGCCAAAATGGACAATTTTTGGCCAAAAGGGACAGACCTATATAATAAAAAAACATGGCATATATTTATAAAATTAAATTATAATATGTGTCATGCTTTTTTTTTTAGTTATAGAAAATTGTATTTCCTATAACTTAAAAAGTTGCTTCGCTTTAACGGTTGCACACAATTTTACTAAAGTAAAATTGGCGCACGAAAATTTCTTAGCTGTGTGAAGCAAAGCAAACTACAGATAAGTTATACAGTGGAATAGAGCGGAATTTAAAATGTTATAAACAGAGAAAATGTTTAAGAAAGTCCGATATTTTTCTTGAATAGGAAAAATAACGTTGCACAGAAAAATTGCATAGCAATTTTTCGCGTCGACAAATCTTTACGCTTCTTTGAGAACTTAAATACATATAGTTAAATTAGAAAAGTAGAGAAAAGTTCTCGCGAAGCGAGATTTGTCCGTTATATACAAGTAAAAAAATCAAAATAAAAATGTCTGATTCTTTTGCTATCCTTTTTGGACTATTTGGCACGGTTCTAATGGGGTTAAGGCCTGTCCCTTTTGACCAAAAAATGTCCATTTTGGCACGTCCCCAATTGCCCAATAAAAAAATATAAAGAAATTTCATAATTTCTACAAATTTAGCAAAAAAATGGTGTATAATATAACTGTAATAAAAATAGAAATAAAAGTTGTTAACAAAGAACTAGGAGGGAGTTAAACAAAAATGGCAGAATTTAAATCAGGATTTGTAACACTAGTAGGAAGAACAAATGTAGGAAAGTCGACTCTTCTAAATTTATTGGTAGGAGAAAAGGTAGCAGCAATAGCTAATAAAGTTCAAACAACAAGAACTGCGATAAAAGGAATTGTAAATAGGCCAAATTCACAAATTATATTTACAGATACACCAGGTATTCATAAACCAAAACATAAATTAAATGAAACAATGAATGAGACTTCATTTGCAAGTATACCTGATGCTGATGTTATATTATTTTTAATAGAAGCCACAAGTGAAGATATAGGAAAAGGTGATAGATTAATATTAGAAGAAATAAAAAAAGCAAATCGAAAAACAATATTAATTATAAATAAGATAGATTTAGTAAAAAGAGAAAGTTTACTAAAGTTAATAGATATTTATAGAAAAGAATATGATTTTGAAGCAGTGATACCTATATCAGCTACAGATATAAAATATAAGGAAGTTGTATTAGAAGAAATAGAAAAGAACATAAAAGAAGGACCTGCATATTATGATATAGAAGAATATACTGACCAAACAATGAGACAACTAGCAGAAGAAACAATAAGGGAAAAAGCATTAAAATTGTTACAAGATGAGGTACCTCATGGAATATATGTAGAAGTTGAAAAAATGAAATTAAGAAAAAATAAAAAAAATGAACAGATTTATGACATAGAAGCAACAATATATTGTTTAAGAGAATCACATAAAGGAATAATAATTGGAAAAAATGGAGAAATGTTAAAAAGAATAGGAAGAGCTGCTAGAATTGATATGGAAGAAAATTTTGGAATAAAAATCAATTTAAAAACATGGGTTAAAGTAAAAGAAGATTGGATAGATAATCCATCAATAGTAAATAAATTCAAATTACAATAGTTATTTTGAATAATAAAATGAAAAATGCAAAAGATAATAGTGAAAACTAAAAATGGAGATGATAGCTTATGATAAAAAAGATCGCATGGGAGACATTCAAAAATACAGGAGATATAAACACTTATTTAGAATTAAAACAAATAGAAGACATAGAAGATAAAATAGAAAAAAAGGATTTTTATATAGAAAAAGAAAATTTTGAAAAAAAAGAAGAATTATAAAAAATAGTTTTAGAGGTAAATATGGCAACAATAAAAATAAAAGGAATAGTATTAGCTGAAAATAATATGGGTGATTATGATAAAATGCTTACAATATTAACACCAAATTTTGGTAAAATATCATGTTCTGCTAAAGGAGCTAGAAGACCTAAAAGTGCTCTTTTAGCAGGAACCCAACTTTTTTGCTTTTGTGAATATTTAATGTATAAAGGAACTAGTACATATCATATAAATTCTTGTGAAACTATAGAGATGTTTTACAAAATAAGAACAGATTTGGAGAAATTAAAATATGCAATACATTTAAATAAAATTGTACAAGATGTAACAGATGAAAATCAAAATTCTTATAATATACTTCAACTTTATTTAAATGCATTATATACAATAGCTGAAACAGATAAAGACAAAGAATTAGTTATAAGTATATTTAAATTAAGATTGTTAAGCATATTAGGTTTTACTCCTAGGATATATTCATGTGTTAATTGTAAAGAAAAAGAGAATTTAAATTATTTTAGTATAAGAGATAATGGCGTTAAATGTGAAGCTTGTAGTAGACAGGACAAGTCTTCTATATTTATGTCTGAAAGTACTTTAAATGCGATAAAATATACTATATCAGCTCCAGCTAAGAAGTTATTTTCATTTAATTTGAAAAATGAATCATTGGAAGAGTTTAAATTAATTACTAGAATATATTTTAATGAGAAAATGGAAAAAGAGTATAAGCTCGAAGAATTGTTTTAATAGTAACTATGATTTGAAGTTTTAAATTAAAAAGGTTGAAAAAAAAGAAAATAACGTATATAATAGGAATATAACTTAAAATAAAAACATGAAATAGGAAGGGAGCGATTTTTATGAAAATAAAAATAATAGGAAAGGAATTAAAAATAACAGAAGCAATTAATGATTATGTTGAAAAAAAATTAGACAGAATTGATAAATATTTTGAGAATGCAGAAGCAGATGTAACATTAAGAACAGAAAAAAATGAACAAATAGCAGAAATATGTGTATTAGCAGGAGGAGAAAAATATAGAGCAGTAACAGAAGATAAAGATATGTATGCATCTATTGATAAAGATATAGATATCTTAGAAGGCCAAATAAGAAAAGTAAAAACAAAAAAAGAAAAAATGCTAAGAGAAGGTAGTTTAAAGACAATGGAAATCTCTGATGATAAACCATCTGAAATAACAGATGAAATTATAAAAACATCATATTATGAAATTAAACCAATGTTACCAGAAGATGCTGTACTTAAATTACAAGAAAAACCAACTCATAACTTCTTAACATTTATAAATGTAGAAACAGGAAAAGTAAATGTAATACATAAATTGAAAGATGGAAAAAATTATGGTTTAGTAGAACCAGAAGCATAAAATAAAGAAAAGGCAGAAATTTGGTAAAATGCTGTCTGGCCTATGTCTGTGGCTAGATGGTATTTTTTTGCTTAAAAGCAAAAATACCGAAAACTTTTACAACATGTGTCATGGTAATTTTTAGAGGGATTTATGCTTTATTTACCCAGGATTTAGTAAATAGTAATGTTATATGTAATTGGATAGTTTTAGTGTGTAAAAAATTCACATAGAAAGTTGGTTTTAATAACTAGTGGAAAAATATAGTAAATAGGTTGACATAAGCAAGTAAAAGCATTATAATAATACTGATCTTTTTTATTTTTAAAAGATTATTTTTAAATAAAGATAATAAAGAAAGGAGTGGAAATGTTTGGAAAAAAATATTTTTCTAAGTTTTAGACCAGAGTATTTTAGACCAATTTTATATGGGATAAAAAAGTATGAGTACAGAAAAAGGTTTTGTAAAGAGCCTGTAATAGCATATTTATACTTAAGTTCTCCGGTACAAGAAGTTATTGGGAAAATAAAATTCGAAAAACCATTAATGACTAAGGAATTATTGGATGTTTATTCAAATAATAAGAAAATCAAATCAAGACTTCTTAGATGTTTGGAAAATAAGGAACAATATATAATTCCTATAGTATCATTACAATTGTTTGAGAATCCAGTAACAATTTGTGATTTAAAAAAAATAAATCCAAGTTTTACGATTCCCCAATGTTACTGCAACTTAGAAAAACAAAAAGACATTTTTGAATATTTACAATCAAGAACTCTTTTGGAAAGAGAGTTTTGGAATGATCATTCAAAAGTGTTTGAGCAAAATCTAGGTGTTTTATGCATCGAAATGGAAGAAACGAAAGAATATATAAAAAAAGATAATATATTCAGAAACAATCCTAAGTATCAAAAAATCAAATGTTCAAGTTTAAAAGAAAGGAAACATTAGAATGAAGAACGTATATTATCCTTTGGCTGGAATGAACTATATTGTTGATAGTATTCCTCAGATTTTAAAGAACAAAAATCCAGAAGATAAGAAGGAGATTATTCTCTATTTATCTGCACAGGTAAATTCATATCCGCATATTGGAACATTAGTGAATTTTATTTCGGCATTTGCATTGGCAAAACAGATTAAAAGCACTTATAATGTACCGGTTAAAATTCGGGTTGAATTATTAGAAAGTGTAACTGGAAAGGAAGAAACGATTAATGGAGTAAAGTACTATAAAAATCTCATGAATGTAGTTGATAAAGATGGTACAACTATTTGTGAAAAATATCTTCCGTATTTTAAAGAAATTTTAAACAGATTATCAACGATGGATGGAATTGAATACGAAATTATGTTTTTTTATGATTATCAGAAACAGACGTTAGTACGCAAATCGTTGCTAGAAGTATTGGACAATGCAGACATTTTAGGAGAAGTATTAAATCCTAAGGATGGAAGTATTAGGTTGAGATTTGAATGTCCTAAATGTGGACTTGTTGATAAGCATAATCATAATCTTAAGGTTATTCATAAATCCAAAGATAAAATCATTTTGGAAAATGAATGTCCTATTCATGGGAAACATAGGCTTACAGTAACCGAGAATAATGAGGAAAAATTTGATATGAATGTTCCCTTAAGATACTTGGTTAAAGCAATGTACCTTATTAAAAGTGATACGCAGAACAATACACTTAGTGTGATTGTAGATGGTGGAGACTGGTCTGGAATGTGGCCATTAAGAGTTTATATGGAACCATTATTAAAACTTGGATATAGAGAACCTGTGAATGTGATTTATACTCCAACTATTTTAGATTGGTCTGGTAGTAAACTTTCAAAAAGAATGTATGTTGGTAATGAAGCATATAGAGAATATATGAAAGAGGGACTTATCAATTATTCAGAGTTCTATAATCAGTATGGTGAAATTGGATTTAAGAGAATCTATGATGAAATAAACTTATGGGTTACTGATCCAAAACTCTTTATTAGAGACTATACAATTGAATACATTGATATGATTCTTAAGGGGGAAAACATCAATTAAATTCCAAATATTTTTGCAAAATATCAAATCTAATTAACTTGATATTAAGAAAAGTGCTACAAAAAATGTAGCACTTTTTCTTGGTTTCCTATTTCAGGACACCCTCTATGATTTGACTTTAATATTAAGATTTTATAAAATAACTGTATTATATAAGGAGGGAATTTAATGAAAAAACCAATAATAGGAATTGTAAGTAAACCTAAACCAAAAAAAGAAAAAAATATATGGAATAAGATGTATATTGCTGATGAGATTAGGTACTTAATAGTAAAAAATGGAGGACTAGCAATATCTTTGTTATCTCCAGAAGAAACAATGGATTTTAATAAAGATGATATTAATGATAAAAAAATATTAACAAAACAGGAAAAAGACGATATATTTGAATTAGCAAAATTATGCGATGGAATTATTCTTCAAGGTGGGATGACTAGTTCAAATTATGAAATTGAATATGCCAAAAAAGCTATTGAGTTAAATAAACCCATCATAGGGATTTGTGCTGGATTTAATAATTTACTGAGAGCATTAGGAGGAGATGTGGAGGTAAATAATACAAATAGTCATAATTATTTAGATAAAGATTATAGACATCCAATAACTATTGTTAAAGATACAAAATTACATAGTATTATAAAAAAAGATAAAATTGATGTTAATAGTATTCATTCATTGGTGGCCACAAAAGAGTCTGTTGAATCATTAGCAAAAATTTCATCATATTCAGAGGATGGATTAGTTGAAAGTTTTGAATTAAATAATAAAAAGTTTGCAATGGGTATAAAATGGCATCCTGAATTAATGCTAAACGAACAATATGTTGATGAAATATTTAAGATGTTTATAGATTCCGCTAAAGAAAAAGAAGATGTTTGAGAATATAAGAGTTGTAAGAACAATGCTAAAATTAATTCAAATGAAATATTTGGATTAGATATTAAAGAAAACGAGAAGAAAATTAAAGAAGATATTGGTGTTGTTTTAGATGATAGCTTTTTTTCAGAATATTTAAATCCCACAAATATAAATAAGATAAAATAGTTTTTTAATAATAGTAAAAAGGCAGGAAATCAAATCCTGCCTTTATGTATTTTAAAATAAAATATATAAAAACAAAATTTAACTTTCTGCCTTAGGTTAACACACAAATGTGTATTAAAGGTGTAAAGCAACTATTTCATTTGTTGTTCAGCTTGTTGTATCATTTTTCTAACCATGTTACCACCTATTTTACCAGCATCTTTAGAAGAAAGATCACCATTGTATCCGTCTTTTAAATTAACACCAACTTCACTAGGAGTCAAAAATATATTTGACGTTTGAAAATCATAAAATAAAAAAGAAGAAAGCAATCG
>CALYAB010000064.1 GCA_944393395.1 uncultured Clostridia bacterium | reverse complement strand
TGTTACAATAAGAATACCATATTTTTGTAAAAAAATCTATTGATTAAAAAATATTTTAAATATATAATAGAAAATGAGTTATAGCAAAAATATAAAAAGGATAGATGCCTATGTATGATATAAATAAATTAAGTTTAGAAGAAAAAGTTGGACAAATGATAATAGTAGGATTAGATTCAGATAATGCAGTAATGCATTTGGAAGAGATTATAAATAAATATAAAGTAGGAGGAGTCTTATTATATAAAAAGAATTATAAAAACTATGGAGAAATGATAGCATTAGTGAATAAGATAAAAAAATTAAGTAGAAAAAATAAGATTCCTATTTTTATAGCTATAGACCAAGAAGGTGGCAGAGTAAATCGAATGCCAAAAGAATTTAAAAATCTTCCAGTGGCAAATAAGTTAGTATGTAAAAGTAAAGAGAAAGACTTTGTTAAACTTTCAGCAGAAATCACAGGTGAGATGTTAAATAAAGTAGGAGTTGATATGGATTTAGCACCTGTTCTAGATATAAAAAGATTTAAAGATAATCAAGCAATTGGTGATAGGGCATATAGTGAAAATATAGAAGAAGTATCAAAATATGGTATTGAATATATGAAAGGATTGCAAAAAAATAATGTTATATCTGTTGTAAAACATTTTCCTGGACATGGTGCAACAAAGGATGATTCTCATTTTAAAATTCCTAAGATAGATATTGAAATTGAAAAATTGGAAAATGAAGATATGAGACCATTTGAGAATGCAATGAAAAATAATGCAGATGGAATATTAATAGGTCATTTGCAAATTAGAAAAGGTATAGGAAAAATTCCTGCATCTATATCAAAAAGATTTATTACTAAATATATAAGAAAAAAATATAGGTATAATGGTTTAGTGATAACAGATGATATGAGAATGAAAGGAATTAAAATTAGATACGGTAAAAATAATGCAATAAAAAAAGCTTTTTTAGCTTGCAATGATATTATAATATTTAAGTATGATAATAATATTAGTATAATTGACAAATTAATGGAGCTAGCTAAGGCAAACAAAATAGAGATGAAAAGAATAAACAAAAGCGTCATAAGGATTTTAAATGTTAAGGAGAAATACAAAATAAATAATGAATATATAAAAGAAGATTATGAATTTATAAGTGATATAAATAAAAGGATAGATGAAATAAGAGAAGAAGTATTATAAAAATTCGAATATGAAATATCCAAATTAGATATGAAAATAAAATATACTATTTATTTTCTTGTTATTTTTATACTAAATGTGATATACTATAACATATATTAAGAAAGGATAAAATAAAAATGTCAAAACCAATAGTAGCAATAATAGGAAAGCCAAATGTAGGAAAATCAACTTTTTTCAATTATTTAGTAGGAAGTAGAATCTCAATAGTACAAGACACTCCAGGAGTAACAAGAGATAGAATATATGCTGATACAAATTGGAGAGGAAGGGATTTTACTTTAGTAGATACAGCTGGAATAGAGCCAGATTCAGAAGATATTATATTATCTCAAATGAGAGAACAAGCTAATTTAGCAATATCAATGGCAGATGTTATTATATTTTTAACAGATATCAGGCAAGGAATTACAGCAGCAGACCAAGAAATTGCAGTTATGTTAAAAAAATCTGGGAAACCAATTGTTTTAGTTTGTAATAAAGCAGATAATTTTGAAAAAGACAGAGAGGAAATTTATGAATTTTATAACCTTGGACTAGGAGATCCATATCCAATTTCAGCAAGTAATGCTTTAGGAATAGGAGATGTATTAGACAAAATATATGAAAGCTTTCCGGAAAAAAATGAAAATGAAGATGAAGAAGATATAATAAAAGTTGCAGTAATAGGAAAGCCAAATGTAGGAAAATCATCATTAATTAATAAAATATTAGGGCAAAATAGAATAATAGTTAGTAGTATAGCAGGAACAACAAGAGATGCTATTGATTCTAGATTCGAAAACGAAAAGGGAAAATATATTTTAATAGATACAGCAGGAATAAGGAAAAAGAGTAAAGTAAAAGAATCAATAGAAAAATTCAGTATTATGAGAACATTACTTGCAATAGAAAGAGCAGATGTATGTTTAATGATGATAGATGCATTAGAAGGAGTTACAGATCAAGACGCAAAGATTGCAGGAGAAGCACATGAAGCTGGAAAAGGAATAATAATAGTGGTAAATAAATGGGATGAATATGAAAAAGAAACAGGAACATTAGAAAAATATAAAAAAGAGATTTATAATAGATTATCATATTTATCATATGCACCTATTATATTTATATCTGCGAAAACAGGACAAAGAGTTCATAAATTATTTGATATGATAAATCATGTAAATGAACAAAATAGTATGAGAGTTACAACATCTGTATTAAACCAAGTGATTAATGAGGCAATAGCAGTTGTACAACCACCAACAGATAAAGGTAAGAGATTAAAGATTTTTTATGGGACACAAGCTTCAACAAGGCCTCCTACTTTTGTGATTTTTGTTAATAATAGAGAATTGTTTCACTTTTCTTATGAAAGATATTTAATAAACCAATTTAGAAAGGAATTTGGTTTAGAAGGTACACCAGTTAGAATAATTGTAAGAGAAAAGAAAGAAAAATATGTATAAAAAGGAGGAAAACAATGGTACTAAATGTTATAACAGCAATAATTTCATATTTGATAGGAAGTATAAATTTTTCAGTTATATTAAGCAAAAAAATAGCTGGATTTGATGTAAGAGAAAAAGGAAGTGGCAATGCGGGAAGTACAAATATGCTTCGCTCGGTTGGAAAAAAAGCAGCTGCATTAACTCTAATTTGTGATATATTGAAAGGGATTATAGCTATATTAATAGCAATGTTTATAGGGTGGATATTTAATGTAGAGAATAAATCTCTTCTTGTCCAAATATCAGGAATAGCAGTTGTAATAGGACATACATTTCCAATATTTTTCGGATTTAAAGGAGGAAAAGGTGTAGCAACATCACTTGGAATTTTAATAATGACCAATTGGCAGATAGGTTTAATTTGCTTGGTATTTGGTATAGTGCTAATAATATTAACAAGGATGGTATCTTTAGGTTCATGTACAGCAGCGGTCTTATTCCCAGTTTTAACATTATTTATTACAGAAAATTATATAGTTACACAAGGTAGTGGATATTTTATATATAGTATAATATTAGCAGTTATAGTTTTATTCAATCATAGAAGTAATATAAAAAGAATCTTAGAAGGAAAAGAAAACAAAATAAGTTTTAAAAAATAATAATATTAATTATAAAAATTTACAGAAGATTATAAAGAAAGGAAGTAAAAAACAATGAAAAATATAGCAGTAATAGGAAGTGGAAGTTGGGGAATAGCATTATCTATTCATCTTGCAAAATGTGGAAATAATATAAAAGTATGGTCATTTTCAGAAGAGGAAAAGGATTTAATAAATAATGAAAAAAAGTGTAAATTTTTACCAAATGTAGAATTACCAGAAAACATAAGATGTTTTACAAATTTTGAAGAAGTTATAAAAGATACTGAATTTATACTTCATGTAACACCATCAAAATTCACAAGAGAAATATTTAAACAATACAAACAATATGTAGGCCAAAAACCAGTAATAATATGTTCAAAAGGTTTTGAAAAAGATTCATTAAAAACATTAGATGAGGTTATAAAAGAAGAATTGCCAGGAGTTAAATTAGGTGTTTTATCAGGACCTAGTCATGCTGAAGAAGTTTCAATTGCAATTCCTACAGTTTTAGTGGTAGCATCTGAGGACAGGGAAATTTCAAATTTAATTCAAGATACATTTATGTGTCCAGAAATGAGAATATACATATCTGATGATGTAAAAGGAGTGGAATTAGGAGGAGCACTAAAAAATATAATTGCATTTTGTGCTGGTGTTGCTAGTGGAATTGGTTTAGGAGATAATACTTTTGCAGCATTAGTAACAAGAGGTTTAGGAGAGTTAACAAGATTAGGAGTTGCTCTAGGAGGAGAAAAGGATACTTTTTATGGATTAAGTGGATTAGGTGATTTGATAGTTACATGCTTAAGTGAACATAGTAGAAATAGAAAAGCTGGAAAATTGATAGGTCAAGGTAAAACATTAGAAGAAGCTAAAAAAGAAGTAGGGATGGTAATTGAAAGTATTGACAACATAGAGGTTGCTTATGAATTAGGAAAAATGCACAATGTATATATGCCAATTGTAGAAACAGTATATCAAGTTATATATGAAAAATTAGACCCTAAAGTTGCGGTACATAATTTAATGACAAGAGCTAAAAAAAGTGAATAATATAGTAATATAAGGAAATAATAAATTTAATAAGGTATATTGAAAGGAATGTTGTAAATGGATTTTTTTGATAAATTAGGAAAAAAAGCAACTGAAGCATATAAAGTTACTGCAGATAAAACAGGAAAAATAGCAAAAGAAACAAAATTGAAATTTAAAATGAGTGAATTGAAATCTAAAATAGAAGATGTATATGAAGAAATAGGTAAAAAAGTATATGAAAAACATGTTGAAAAGGAAGAAATTTCAATATCAAATGACTTAGCAGAACAATGTAATAAAATTGATGAAATGAGTAAAGAAATAGAAAATTTATTGCAAGAATGTTTAGAATTAAAGGACAAAAAACAATGCCAAAAATGTTTTGCAGAAATAGAAAAGAATATGAAGTTCTGCCCAGAATGTGGAGCTAAGCAAGAAGAGAATGAAGAAACAAAAGAAGTTGAAATTGTAGGTGATATACCTGAAACAGAAGATTCAGAAAATCAAGAAACAGAAAAAGCTGAAAATAATGAAAGTGAAGATAAAACAAATTTAGAAAAAACAACAGAAGTAGAAGTAAACCCTGATGCTCAAGATATATCAGAAGAAGAAATGAACAAAATAGGAGAATAGAATAGGTGATATAAAAATGAAAATAGTAGTACAAAGAGTAAAAGAAGCAGAAGTCAATGTGGAAGGAAAAACAGTAGGAAAAATCCGGAAAAGGTTTCTTAGTTTTATTAGGTGTTACACATAATGATACAAAAGAAAATGCAGATTATCTAGTAAAAAAATTATGTAAGCTAAGAGTATTTTCTGATGAAAATGATAAAATGAATTTATCTTTAAAAGATGTAAATGGCGAATTGCTAATTGTATCACAATTTACATTATATGCAAATTGTTCAGAAGGAAATAGACCATCATTTGTAAATGCTGCAAAACCAGATAAAGCAAATGAATTGTATGAATATTTCTGTGAAGAATGTTCAAAATATGGCATTAAAGTAGAAAAGGGGATATTTGGAGCTGATATGAAAGTAAGTTTAATAAATGATGGACCAGTAACAATAATAATAGAAAAATAGGATCATAACATGATTCTATTTTTTTTCTATACAAGAACGTCGCTTCGTTCTAACAATTGCTAATAAGGAAATCGTTCATATAAATATTTTATAATTTCGTCTCCATTTTTTTCATTAACGTTAATGTATAAATTTTTATCTAAACAAATCCACATACTAATTAAATATTTATTAATATTATCAATAAAAACTCCAATTATTTCAGCTATTTCAATTGGATTATTATATTTTTTTTCCCAATTCAAGTTTTCATATATTTCAAGATTTGTATCATAAAATTTACTTAAAAAATTATTCAATTCTCCTTGTCTTTGGCTATATAAATTAACAGTTACATACATAGTACTCTCCGTTTATAAAAATATAATATTTATATTATTTAGTATAAAAAATTATTTAATTTTTATACTTAGAATAAACTAGTAAAAAAATGTAAATAATAATAAAAAATATTATGGAGGGATTTTTTTGAGAAAATTTAAAATTATTTCATATATAATTCTGCTTATTGTATTAGTTTCATTAGGTTTAACGGTATATACAAATGCAAGTCAAGACAATGGAGAAGATGAAAAAGGAAAAGTTGATTCAGAAATTAGATATTTAGATACAAAATTAGTAGATTTATTTAACAATATGAATAATATAGAAACAAGAAATTATAAAATATATATAAATAAAGTAGAAGAATCGAGATCAGCACAAAATTCAGGAGAGGGAGAAAGTTCATCTGAAGGGGAAGATGGTAATACTTCTAATTCTGAAAATAATTCTAGTTCAGATTCTAATACATCCTCATCTGGAGGAAATTCAAGTAATAATACTGAAACAGAAAATGAAAGTAAAAGCTATGAAATGCAAGAGTCAGGAATATTAACAAGTAATAGAGATATTAACTGGACATCATGTAAAAATGAATTAGAATTAATTTATACATCTATATCAACAGTTACACTAGATTTGTATAGTTTAAATGTTACACAAGAAGATATTCTGAATTTTAACAAAGAGCTAGACAATTTAACAGTTAGCTTAGAAGAAGAAAATAAGCAATCAACTTTAGATAATTTAGTTAAAATATATGAATATATACCGAAATTTGCACAAAGTGTGATAGATGATACCTTATATAAGACTATACTAGAAACTAAATTAAATGTTTTTAAAGCATATGCAAAATTAGATAATAAAGATTGGGATGGTATTAACACAGATATTAATAATGCTATAAATGTATATTCAGGATTATTAACAAATGCAGATATTGAAACAAATAAGCAAGCAACTATCAATAAGGGATATGTAATGTTAAACGAGCTAAAAAATGCGGCAAATATACAAAATGATTCAGTATTTTTAATAAAATATAAAAATTTGCTAGAAGAAATTAATAATATGTGATATAATTAAAAACAGAGTAAATTGAATAGTCGCTGGTAAATATCCGAAAGGAATTACGAGAGGAAAGTCCGGGCTCCATAAGAGCAGGATGCTAGATAACGTCTAGTAGGGGCGACCCTAAGGAAAGTGCAACAGAAAATAACCGCCAATTTATTGGTAAGGGTGAAAAGGTGAGGTAAGAGCTCACCAGCAATGTGGTGACACATTGTGTTTGTGTAAACCCCATCTGGAGCAACACCTAAATAAGAAGATTAAGCTAGCTCTGGCGCCTTCTTAATTGCGTGGCTTGAGGTATATAGTGATATATATCCTAGATAAATGACTATTTTAAACGACAGAACCCGGCTTACAGATTTACTCTTTTTTGTTGAATAGAAAAAATCAAGTTTTTCCTATTCAACAAAAAAACAACGTTCATATTAACTTTATATCGTTTGGCAAAGGGCAACTAAAAGATTGTTCTTTTTTTGTTATAGGATGAATAAAAGATATTTTGTAACTATGCAATGCTTGTCTAGAAATTAAACTAGAAGGGTTTCCATATAATGTATCTCCAAGTAAGGGATGACCAATAGCACTAAAATGGACGCGAATTTGATGTGTTCTACCAGTTTCTAAAATACAATTTACCAAAGAAAAAGGAGGTATATCGTTTTTTAAATCTCCTTGAAATTCTTGTAAAACATTGTAAACAGTTATAGAATTTTGACCATTTTTATCAATACATCTTTCTATAATACTTCCTGGTTTTCTAGCAATTGGCAAATCAATTTTTCCAGATTTTTTATCTAAGATTCCTTCAATAAGACAAAGATATTCTTTTTTAAAAAGATTTTCTTTCATTTGTCTACTAAGACTTTCTTGTATATATTCACATTTAGCAAAAACAACTAATCCGAGAAGTGTTAGAGTCTAGCCTATTAACAGGTCTGATTTTTTTGTTTAAGTTAATTAAATCAAAATAATATTTAACACCATTAGATAAAGAGTCATTATAATGTAATATAGAAGGATGTATAGCAATTCCAGCAGGTTTGTTGACAATTAGTAGCCATTCATCTTCATATATTATATCTAAATCCATTTTTGTAGGGACAATATTTGAATTATCTTCAGAATAATTAAAGTTAATAGTCAAAATATCATTTACTTCAAATGAATTTCTGGTATCACAAATAGAACCATTGAGCATAATGGAACTTTTTTTTATTAATTTTGTTAATAAACGATTAGAAATCTGTAGTTCATTTTTTAAAATAGAATTAATATTTTCATAATTGTTTTTATCTTGCATTGTGATTTGATATTTAATTTCCATAATTTTAAATGTGTTTGTTAAACATATTCTCCTTTCGAAAATATTTTAATATTAATTGATATATCAGAGTATATACTATATGTCTTTTTAAATCAATACTCTACTTTTCTAATTTAACTATATATATATTTAAGTTCTCAAAAAAGCGTAAAGATTTGTCGACGCGAAAGATTGCTATTCAATAAAAAAACTTTCTTAGAGTTAGTTACTCTAAGAAAGTTTTTTACATAAAAATAATATCAATAAAAAATAGTAATGTCAATGAAAAAATAAAAAAATCACAAAGAATTTTGCCAAAAAAGAAGTAAGTATTTAATATAAATTTATAAAAACACAATTACTATAAAAGGCATGATTTTATTCATTTTTATGAATTTATAAAATTCTTAGAGTAACTAACTTTAAGAAAGTTTAAAAATCAAAAGAAAGGAAGAAATACAAATGAGAGAAAATAAGGGAATTACATTAATTGCTCTTGTAATAACAATAGTACTAAATTGCTCGTTCCTCGCAATGGTATAAATGAATAATAATAGAAATAAAATTGAAAATATAGTAAACCTCATGTATAATATAATTATGTAACTTAAATGTTGCAAATATATTAAACAGGAGACTAACTATTAATTGTCAATAGTTTTTTGAAAAAATTTTTATGAATATTTCTGAGCATGATTAATAGAAGTT
>CALYAB010000063.1 GCA_944393395.1 uncultured Clostridia bacterium | reverse complement strand
CATAAAATTATTTTAGAGTTTCTTATAATTCGTATTGAGCCGAGCAATTTAATGAAAATATTATAATTACAATGATTTTTGATATTTAATCTATAAAAACCATTATCTAGTAACTTTCTTTCTATAGATAACACTTATTGCAATAATAATTGCAATAGCAAAAGCCACTATTATCCACCATTTATTATTTTTCAATTCTTCAATAATCCTATTTTTAATATTATCCTGTTGTTCTGTTTGCCCATTACCATCTTGACTTGCTAATATAGCACTCAATTTTTCAACATTAATTTGTTTTTCTTCATCTGCAATTTTTTGCTCTTCCTCATTCCTTTTATATACAACTACATTATATTCTTTTTTAGTATATCCATTTTCAGCAATTACATTAATAATAATTTCATTATTTCCATATTCTAAATTTTTTCCTCCTGTTATTTGTACACTTGCATTTTGTTTTTCTGGAATAGCCAAAATATTTAAATCATTAGTAGTATTAGAAACAGTTGCATTATATTGATATACGTCATTTGAAAATTCAGGCTCCAAAGTGACATTTTCGATTGCCAAAGTTTCCAAATTAGCATTTGCATATTCTAAATTATTAGTTTTTGTTAGAAAAATTTTATATTCAGTTTTACTTGTCTTATCTGGTGAAATAACTTCAATATTTATAGTATTTAAACCTTCTTTAAAATTAGTATTACCTGTTATATTAACTTCTGATTTAGAATTTTGTGGTATTGCTGTAACTTCTAAACTATTTAAACTATCTGTCAAAAAATAATATTCTGTTATCTCTGGAGAAAAAACTGGTGTAATTCCTTCCTGATTAAGCCTCATGACATCTAATTTTGAATTATCATCAGAAACCTTACTTTGTTCCGAAATTTCTATTTTTTCTGTCTGTTTATCTTCAGCCAAAACAATTTCTATTCCATCAGTAAAACTTTGTATTAATCCACCTTCTACATTATAAAATTCACCTTGAATTGATATAAGTTCATTTCCAAATTCTTTTGCTTTTAAAGTATATTTAACTAATTCACAATTTTGTTTCGGATTATTTCCACCAGTATCATCATACCATGATGTTATAATTCTGCCATTTATAACATTTGTATTTTCTGGTCCAGAAACATATTCAAATAAATTTTCATCAAAGTGAATATTTAAATCAAATGCTACTACATTAATATTTGCTAAATTTATTGTAAAACTAAATTCCTCTCCACTTTTTATCTCTGATTTAGACACTCCTAAATAAACATTATCTTGCTCTTCATTTTCTACTGCTAAATTAATAATACTTACATTTATAAATATGAATATCAAAGCTAAACAAATTATTATCTTTTTCAAATCTAATCTCCTTATCATTTTTCTTGTTGTATAGGAAAAATCAAGTCTTCCTATTGTTCTATCAATTTTAATCCTAATATATGTCTTTGAATTAAAAGTAAATCTAATGATGTAGGATTTTTTCCATTTTTATTAATATTTCCTGCCTTTTGTGCAATAAAATCGATTTCTTCAATACCTAATATATGCCTTTGCAATTTTAATAAATCAACACTATTAATCTTTCCATTACCATCTATATCTCCATAAACTATAATTGAATATTCACATATTAATACTTCTTGTGTATCTAATGGATTGTTCACAAAAATCTGTACCTTTGATCCTGTTCCTACTAAATCTTGTCCTTGTAAATTCTTTCCATTCTTATCTATGATTTTTATAACATATTTATCACTAATAATTATATTTTCTAACAACTTTTCTACAGTTCTATCATCCTCATCTAGTCCGGTTATTTCATTTCCTTCTACTCGTATATTCGGTCCAAAACTTAAATCCTCTTCTGAAATTTTTTCTATTACATTAATATTTATTATTTTATTAATATTCTCATCTTCTTCTGAGTAAACTTTTATATTAGCACTACCAGTTTTGATTGCTGTTATTTGACCTGTATCATTTACACTAGCTATATCATTATTATTAGAAATATATTTTATATTTTTATTATTAGCATCATCTGGCTCTATATTTGCTAATATTTGATAACTCTCCCCTTCTTGCAAAGTAAGACTTTCCACATTTAATTCTATTCCTGTTACCTTACTATATACCTCTATCTCTATACTTGATTGAACACCATTTGCTATGGCTCTTACTGTTATTGTTGCTTTTCCTGAAGATATACCATATATATTCCCATAATCATCTACTTTTAATACTTTTTCATTGCTTGATATATATTCAAGTTTCTGATTTTCAGCATCTTGCGGATAAACTTTCACATTTATTTTGCTAATTTCATTTTTATTAATCACTGTATTATCCACAGATAACTCAACTTTTTCTACTTGTACTTCTGGGACTTCTTTTACATAACCTTGAAAAACATATCCCACTATTCCATTTTCTAAAATTACTCTATCCCATAAATCTCCTCTTTGTTTTCCTTTTGCAATTCTTGTCATAATTTCATTTTTAGAAACAGAAGTAATCTTTTCATAACTTGTACTTGGTCCGCTTCTAACATTTAAACTTGTTTCCACATTTGCATATACTTTTGTGTTATCTGCTTCATAATCTGAAGAATTAATTGCTGGACTTTCAGCTTGTATATCAGTCATATTATTATATACTGGTATAATAAAATTAATACTCGTGTCTAATAAATTGCTATTAGCATAACCTTTGTATACGATATTGGATTCACTATATGGTGCTAGTACATTTGTCATATATTGATGCCAAAATAGTTCTCCATTATTAGTATCACTCACATGAAATTTTTGTAAGTATATATTGTTTTGTCCAATATTAATATAACTAGAACCTATAAATATACCTCCACCTGTAATTGCCCTTTCTTTTGTATTCCATGGTATTAGATATTTTGTTTTAGTAGCTTCACTTGCACCATTTCCATCTCTTGCATATTTTAACCCATTAATAATCGCTCCCATTGGTTCTGAAGAACTAGTTGCTCCAATATTATAAAAATTATATAAACCTTCATATCCAGACACTTTTCCACTAATAGAACTATGTGATAAAAAAGGGCCTACTTCTTGTTTAATTCTTGATGCTAAATGATAACTACTAACCTTTGATTGTCTCCCTGCACTATATATTAAATCTGAATATTTTTTATTCATAGTTACTGTACTTCCACTTGATGTTAAATAACTTACAATTTGATTATAAAATTCTGTACCATATAATATCTTTTCTATTCCATCTACTGAATTAGTATTAATATTAAATGACAATTCCTCAAACTGAAAAATTCTAACTTCATTTAAAAAATTTCTTGGATCCATTGTATATAATAATGCCTGCTTAGAACAATCTACCCATCCACTATCTACCTCTACATTATATTCTCCTGGATTTGTATTTTTCCAATTATCTGAATATGACTTTGGAACCAAATTTTTTCCAAAGATATTTTCATTTTGTATAACATAATCCCAATCTAGATTTGTATATAAAGCCGTAAAACTCCAATTAGGATGATTCTTTTTTAATTCTTCTAAATATGGTTGATAGCTTTCAGGAAAGTTTTCAATTCCATCTAATTTTTCAGAAGCTTTTACACTCCTTTGACTCAAAATATATGTAGTTAAAATAATAATTACAATAATTCCAAATAAATACCATACTTGCTTTTTTAACATATTCTCTCCTTTAATATTACAGCCTGGTATATTCCGTGAATATATATTATATTTTCACGAAATATACTGTACTGTAACTCAAAATTCATTTAATTCTTTTCTGCTTTTACTATTATTCTTTTTGATGAATCTGTCGTACAAGTAATTAAAGTTACTTCTACCTTTCCATTAGTCTTTTGAGATAAACAATTTGTTTCATTTGGATTTACTGTTTCTACTAGGTATACAACATATCTTACTTTATTTCCATTTAAATCTGTTAATATTATTTCATCTCCATTTGATAAGTTTTTTAAATCATGAAACATATTTTTAGTAATATAATTGTGTCCTGCTATACAAAAATTACCTATTTCATTAGGATTACCACCATAGAATTTTGTTACTGATACTCCTAGAGCTTTTTCGCTATATTCAGAAATCACATAAGTTTCTAATTCTATTTTTGGTACTTCTAGTTTAGCAATCACTGGATATCCTTTATAAGTCGTTAAAATTTCTTCTTTTTCATTGTTTGCATTCTCATTTTGTGTCATATCTGTTACTAAATTATTTGCTACTGGGCTTTGGTTATCATTTATTATATTTTCTGTACTTGTTAAACTTGTTTCAATTTTTTTGTTTATTTTTCTTTTATTGATATCTACAGATTTTAAAATATATCTATTACTAAAAAAAAATATTGCAATTGCCAAAATAACAACTATTATTGTTATAAAAATATATTTTTTTCTATCTTTGGTTTTCAAAATATTTCCTTCTATTTATTTTTCTTTTTCATTTTTATATATAAAGAAGTACTAATTATACCTATTAAAATTACTGCTATAGGAATATATATATTCATACCTGTTTTTGGTAATTGTGTTGGTAGATTTTCCTCTGCATTGTTTTGTCCCCCTGTTTGTCCTGCATTTTGTTGATTATTATTCTCTGGTGTTTCAACTTCTTCAGCTGGTGGTGTTTGCTCTTTTTCTGTTGCAGTTATCTTAAAACTATTTTCTGCTATAACTGCATCTGAATTATCTCTGTCAATTAATTTAAATGTAATCGTATATTCTCCGGATTTATCAAATATTCCTCTTAAATTTAAAACTTTATTGACATTTTGTCCTCCTATTTGATATCCTGAGGGATCTCCCCAACCACTATCTATTAAGTCATATTCTGTTTGTTGCTCATCTGTTCCTAATAACTGAACATTTCCTCCATCTGGAGTAGTAGCTTCTGCTATTATTCTTGCGTGGTCATAGTTTTTACCCATACTAGAAGTTAATGAAAGAACCATTTCTTTTTCTTCATTAATTATAGGATTTCCAGTATATGCTAAATCAAATTTATAGTCTTCATATTTTGGTTCTACTATTAAGTTTTTTTCTAAAGGAACTACTATATCGTCATAACTTTCACTTGCATCTGGATTTGATAATCCTTCTGCTGTTATTGATAAATCAGTTGGATTAGATGTGATTATTCCTTCTTTTGCTTTAAATGTAATTGTCATACTTTCTCTTGGGCTTGTACCTCCTGTTGAATCATAAAATACTACTCTTACTCTTGTTCCGTTATCATTTGGTGTTCCTCCATCTGTTTCTACATATTCTAACAAACTATTATCATATGCTATATCAAATGTATATGCACCTAATGGCTTTCCAAAAGTAATTGTAAGTGATACTGTATCTCCTGGATTTACTGTATCTTTATTTGTTGAAATTTCTATATCATCTAAAGCTGCTGCTTTTACATTATTTGTATTTAATAACAGTATAATTGTAAAAATTGTTGATATAATAAGTATTATATTGATGACTTTTTTCATTTTTTAATTCCTCCTTTTTTTATTTTGTATTATTATTATGTCTAATTTTTATAAATTTATTAAAATAAAAAAAAGAAGAAATTTCCAAAATGAAAATTTTTTTGTTCTTGTATATGTTACTATTTACAGTTCAGATTTTATTTAAAAGCTTGTCTCATACATTTTTCGACCTGGTCCAATTGTCTGTTTTTTCAAAAATTCTTTCCATTTTCTCTTTATTTGTGGTATAATAATGTAGGTAACAATAAAATTATTTTCTTTGAAAGGAGATTTTTATGCAAAATCTTGCAGTATCTAATTTTAATTTTTCAATTTTAGATAACAATCGGAGACAAATCGGGTCGGTTTGTTTCACAACTGATGGAGATATTAGACTCAGTAAAGGTCTCATTAACTCTCTTACTGATGATGAGATTTTGAATCTCTTACAGAGCGCAATCTCGTCTTATGAGTCTCTAACAGGAAAAGAACCTATGCATTTTTCTTTGCAGGATGAAGGAAAGTTTTATAAAGTCATCAAAAAAAATCTGCATCGAAAAGCTTGTATTGGCAAAATTAATAAAGCTAATAAAGAATTAGTTTTTGGACCAACTATTCCAATTTATTTAAGAATACTTTGTGTTCAAAAACTATCGTTACAAAACGAAACTGAATTTATTTATAATAATCGTTTTTACGGCTTTGATTAATTTGAGTTAAAAAGAAAAGTCAAAATTTGTACAAATTTTGACTTTTCTTTTACTTTCCATAAATTATCTGTAATATATTTTTTATCTACAATTAATATTGTCTTCCCCAAACAATCATTTTTTCAGCTGGTTTACCACAACATACACATGTATCTGATAAATGTTCTTGCTCAAAAGGCATACATCTTGATGGTGCTCCTGTTTCTTCTTTTACTTTATCTTCACATTCTTGGCTACCACACCACATTGTTTTTACATATCCTTGGTTTTCTTCTAAGTTTTTCTTTAATTCTTCCATATTGTGTGCTATAGTTGTTTTTTCTTTTACTCTTTTTTTACATACTTCATACATTGATTTTTGTATATCTTTTAATAATTCTTCTAATTTTTCTTCTATTTCTTCTACTTTTACAGTAATCTTTTCAGCAGTATCTCTTCTTACTAAAATGGCTTCTCCTTTTTCTATATCTCTAGGTCCCATTTCTACTCTAACTGGTACACCTCTCATTTCCCAGTCATTAAATTTATATCCTACTGAATAATTATCTCTATCATCTAATTTTGTTCTAAACTGTTTATTTAATCTCTCATTTAGTTTATTTGCTTCTTCCAATACACCTTCTTTTTGCTGTGCAATTGGTACAATAACTACTTGAATTGGTGCAACTTTTGGTGGTAATTTTAAACCTCTATTATCTCCATGAGCCATAATAACAGCTCCTATTAATCTTGTACTTATTCCCCATGAAGTTTGATATGCATATTCTTGATCACCATTTTTATTTTGGAATTTTACTTCAAATGGCTTTGTAAAGTTTTGACCAAAATAATGTGATGTACCACCTTGAAGTGCTCTTCCATCATGCATTAAAGTTTCAACTGTATATGTTGCGTCTGCACCAGCAAATTGCTCTTTTTTAGTTTTTTGTCCTTTTAATACTGGTATAGCTAATAAATTTTCTATAACATCTGCATATACATTTAGCATATCTAATGTAAATTCCTTTGCTTCTTTTTCTGTTTCATGAATTGTATGTCCTTCTTGCCATAAAAATTCTCTTGAACGTAGAAATGGTCTTGTTTCCTTTTCCCATCTTAATACATTACACCATTGATTGTATAAAAAAGGTAAATCTCTCCAAGAATTTAGCCATTTTGAATACATTGTAGAAAAAATTGTCTCAGATGTAGGTCTAACACATAATCTTTCTTCTAGTTCTTCTCCTCCACCTGTTGTTACCCAAGCAACTTCTGGTGCAAACCCTTCAACATGTTCTTTTTCTTTATTTAATAAATTCTCTGGAATTAATACTGGCATTGAAATATTTTTTACTCCATGTTCTTTAAACTTTTTATCTGCATATTTTTGTATATTTTCCCATATTGCATAACCATATGGTCTTATTGCAATAAATCCTTTTACATCTGTATAATCTGCAAGTTCAGCTTTAAGTACAATATCTGTATACCATTGTGCAAAATTTTCATCTATATTTGTAATATCTCTTACAAATTCTTTATTATTTTTCATTTATTTCCATTCCTTTCTTTCTAAACCTCTAATACAAATTTATATATATTCTATTCTTCTTTCTCTCCTTCCCTTTCGGGCATTGGAGCCTCCGCTTTACTACGAGTTTTACCTTCTTTGCTTTCTATTGTATCTTTATCTAAATTATCTTTTTCTTCATTATTATTATCTTCATTCTCAACAATTTCATCTATTACAATTTGTTGGTTACTATCTAATTTATATTTTGGCAATTCTGGTAAATCATTTAAAGATGAATACCCAAACATTCTTAAAAACTCATCCGTTGTTTTATATGACATCGGTTTTCCTGGTAAATCT
Source organism: uncultured Clostridia bacterium (assembly GCA_944393395.1). Classification (GTDB taxonomy): domain Bacteria; phylum Bacillota; class Clostridia; order TANB77; family CAG-508; genus CAG-269. The sequence goes on along the minus strand of CALYAB010000063.1, from coordinate 844 downwards.
GTTTTTCCAGCTTCTTGTATTAAACCATATTCTAATAATTTATATACACAAGCATCTGCTGATACCCCTCTTATTGCTTCAATTTCTGCTCTAGTTATTCTAGGATTATATGCAATTATTGATAAGGTTTCCAAAGCTGCTGTTGATAAATTTGGTTTAGTTCTTTTATCTAAAATTGGATAAATATATTCATATAAGTCTTTTTTAGTTGATAATTGATATCCATCTTCTACCTTAATAATTTCTATGCCTCTGCTTTCTTGTTTGTATTCTTCCTGCATTTTCTTTATTACAGTAACTATCTCTTCTTCATTTTTTTCTAATACTAATACTAATTCATTTATTTTTACTACTCTTCCTGCTGCAAATAATATTGCTTCAATAATTGATTTTATTTTTTCTATTTCCATCTGCTTACCTACTTTACTTGAATTTATTATATATTATGTCAAAAAAACCTTGATATGTCAAGGTTTTTATCGTTACTATTTACAGCTATTACTAGATAATGTGATATATATTATATTCTAAGCGGGGGTCGGGGGACCGACACGCTACATACTCTTAATAAATCAGCGACATTCCCATGGGAGCTGATTTCATTAGAGTTTATAAAGTGTTGGGATAGCGCAGAATATAATATATATCACAAAACTTTAATTGTTTTTAGGCAGTGAATAGTAAGTTTTTATCTTTTATGAAGCATGAATTTCCAAGTTGCCATCTTGCACTTTTTCCAATCATGTGCTAATATAAAGAAAAAAATAGGTAGTGTAAAGTAGTCTATGAAAAAATAGAATATGAAAACATTATCCAGAAAATGTAAAAATAGTACATTGAAAAG
>CALYAB010000062.1 GCA_944393395.1 uncultured Clostridia bacterium | reverse complement strand
CTTCTTGGAATAGTTAAAGAAAATGTTAAAGCAGAATATAAAAAATTCAAAATTTTAAGTAAATAACAAATTACAATTTTTATGAAAACACAAAAATATGTTTAAAAAGAGGATATGTATAATACTGACATGAGTAGAACGCAAAAAATATTTGTGAAACACTACACAAACTAAAAAAACTATGATAAAATATTTTAGAATTAACAAATTACTAAATTTGCTAACAATAATATAAATAAAAACAAAATTAAAAGGAGGAGAGAAAATGAGCGGACATTCAAAATGGCATAACATACAAGCGAAAAAAGGAAAAGCAGATGCAGCAAGGGGAAAAATATTTACTAAGCTAGGAAGAGAACTAGTAATTGCAGTAAAAGAAGGTGGACCAGATCCAGCAGGAAACTCAAAACTAAAAAATGTAATTGCAAAATGTAAAGCAGCAAATATGCCAAATGATACAATAAACAATGCATTAAAGAAAGCTTCTTCAAGTAATGAAAATTATGAAGAGATTACATATGAAGGATATGGACCAAATGGAGTAGCAGTAATAGTTGAAGCTGCAACAGACAATAAAAATAGAACAGCAGCAGATGTAAGACATGTATTTGATAAAGCAGGAGGAAACCTAGGAACAACGGGATGTGTATCATATATGTTTAACAAAAAAGGTATTATTGTAATTGAAAAAGAATCAACATCTATGAGTGAAGATGACTTAATGATGTTAGCATTAGAAGCAGGAGCAGAAGACTTTTCAGCAGAAGGTGAAATATATGAGATAACAACAGATCCATCAGATTTTACAGCTGTTCGTGAAAAATTAGAAGAAGAAGGATTAGAATTTTTAGAAGCTGAAGTTCAAATGGTACCATCAACAACAGTAAAACTAGATGAAAAAGGAAAAGAAAAAATGGAAAGATTAATTGAAAGACTAGAAGATTTAGATGATGTTTCTAATATATATCATAATTGGGAAGAGTAAAAAATTTTTGCATTATAGGAAATTGCATTTCCTATAATGCAAAAAACAAAATTGCACAGAAAAATTGTTTTACAATTTTTCGCGTAGACAAATCTTTACGCTTCTTTGAGAATATAGTTAAACTAAGAAAGTAGAGAAAAGTTCTCATGAAGCGAGATTTGTTCCATTATGATTAAATATAGATGGAGGTAAGTTTATGAATCAAAAGAAAAATAGAGGATTATTAATAACTATTATTATATTATTAGTTATGATAATACTTTTAGGGGGAATAATAGCATATTTATATTTCTTTACAGACATATTAAAAAGTAATAAACAACTATTTTTTGAATATAGTTCACAATTAATTCAAACTAAAGAAGGATTTTTAGAAGACAATTTAATACAATATTTCCAAAAAAGGCAAAGCACAAGTTATGAAAATAATGGCGAAGTATCTTTTGATATATCAATTCCTGATTTAGAAGAAGAATTAGAAACAACAAATAATTCTAACATTACTTTTTCAGGAAAGACTGACCCTAGTAATTCTAAATCAGAGCAAGAAATTAGTTTGAATTATTCAGATAGTGTAAATTTTCCACTAACATATAGAAGAAATGGTAATATTTCAGGAATACAAACCCAATATATAGGAAATAATTATGTAGCTATAAAAAATGATGAAGAGTTATCAGGATTTGATGATATAAATAACATTATAAATATGTCAAATATTCAATTTTCTAGTGAAGAAATACAAAATTTGAAGACAACATATTTTGATAATATTTTAAATAATTTAGAAGAAAGTAAATTTTCTAAAGTAACTGAAGAAAATTTAACAGGATATAAACTAACATTAACAGGAGAAGAATTTAAAAATGTATTAAGCCAAATATTAACAACATTAAAAACAGATGAAAACACAATGAATAAAATAAAGGTAATATTAGATATATTTGGAAGTTCTTTAAGAATGAATTCAAATTCAATTGATAATTTGATAAATGATATAAATGATTTAGAATTAAATGATAATATAGAATTAACAGTATATGATAGTAATAGAGAATTACAAAAAATAGATTTTACGATAGAAGGAAATACAGTTTCAATAAGCAAAGATGCAAATAATCAAGAAGCAACATATACAGCATCAGTAAAATCTTCAGATGGTAGCAGAGATATTTCAATTAGTGCAACATATACAGGTATAACTTCTGATAATGTTAATGAAAAGTATGAAATATTATTAGAAGGAGCTAGCGAAGAAGATAACTCAGACGAATCAGCAACAGATAATGAAAATGATTCATCAGAAGAAAATACAAATAATACATCAGAAACAGAAAATACCGTATCAGAAGACACTGAAACTAACACATTAGATAATGAAACAAATTCATTAGAAAAGAATGCAACAAATTCTTTAGAACAAAATGAAACTAATACAACAGAAAATGAAACAAATGCAACAGTAGAAAATAATACTAATACATCACAAAATCAAACAAATTCAACAACAGATAATACAAGTGATTCTACAGATAATGGAACAATTAGTTATAAATATACTATTACAAATAATGTGCAATTTAAAGATTCTGTAGAAATAGAAGATTTATCAGACGAAAATGCAGTTATATTAAATGATAGAGACCAAGAATATGTTAACAAATTAATGAATGCCATATCAGAAAGACTAGATGAAGTAAATAGACTTCAAATGGAAGAATTAGGAGTATCTGAAGATGAAAATCCAATTAAATATATCATTCCAGAATTTTTATTTACACGTAATAATAAAACACAAGTAAACGAAGAAGCAGTAGGTACATTTAATGAAAAATTTGAATTATACCAAAGTACAAATACAAAAGGAGCAACAGTAAAAGGATTACTAACAACAATACAAAATAATAACGAAACAGAAGGAAATGACAAAATAGAAGAAATTAATGTTGATGGAGAAGAATATGAAGTTACAGAACAAAATATAACATTAATAAAAAGTAATATAAATGTAGATGATGATTATAGGGTAGAATTTGAAAAAGATAGTGATACAGGACTTATATATAGAGCAGTAATAAATAAAAGATAGATACACGGACCAGGTCGCTTTTTGTATAGCTTTTGTCGGAAAATGACAAAGCCGCAGACAGTGGACCAGGTCTGTTTTTGTATGTTAAGAGACAGTGGACCAGGTCCGTTTTTGTATGTTAAGTAAAATTGTTATGCATATTTTTTTTATAGAAGAATATACATATATATGAGGAAAATCGTGCTTATAGAAGGAGGCAAAAATGGAAAATCTTTTGGAAATTGTTAAATTTTTTCCGATTAATTTATCTAACATTATATATAATACAATAATTTCTAATAATAAAATAAAAAATGAATTACAAGAGATAAGGATAAGAGTAGAAAGACCATTAATATTAAAATTAAGAGATAGTGAGATTTTAGTAGAATACAAAATAACTCAAAACGAAATTTTGCAAATAGTTGAAAGACTATGTGAAAATTCTATATATGCATATAAAAAACAATTATGTGAAGGGTATATTACAATAAAAGGTGGACATAGAGTAGGAATAACAGGAACAACAGTTGTAGAGAACGGAGAAATTATAAATATAAAATACATAACTAGTTTAAACTTTAGAATAGCTAGGCAAGTTCTCAATTGTAGTAATAGAATTATTGGACAAGTCGTAGATATTAAAAACAAGAATATATTTAATACACTTATAGTTTCACCGCCAGGAAAAGGAAAGACAACTATTTTAAGAGATTTAATTAGAAAGTTGAGTAATGGAATTGATGAAATTAATTTTAAAGGAAAAACCTGTGGAGTAGTAGACGAAAGGGGAGAAATTGCAGCTATGTATAGAGGAATTCCACAAAATGATGTTGGAATAAGAACAGATATAATAGATAATGTATCAAAACCAAAAGGAATAAAAATATTAATTAGAACAATGGCACCAGAAATTATAGCTTGTGACGAAATAGGTAGTAGTGAGGATATACAAGCTATAGAAGAGGCAATGATATCTGGTGTTAAAGGGATTTTTACTATGCATGGTAAAAATATTGATGACATAAATGCAAATAAACATATAAAAAAATTAATAGATGGAAAAATTATTGAAAAAATAATATTTATATAGTTCTAAAATTAAATGATGTGAATATAATAATAAAAATATGAAAAGAAATAAAGGGTCAAGGTGTGTTTGATTTATGCAAGTTTTAAAATATTTTATGTTATTATTAATATTCATATCATCAAGTTTAATAGGAAAAATTATATCAAAAAAATATTCATACAGATTAGAAGAATTAGAAGAAATAAGAAATATTTTAAATGTTTTTAAATCGAAAATCAAATTTACATATGAACCAATCCCAGAAATATTTAAAGAAATATCAAATAAAACTAAAAATAATATAGCAGTAATATTTAAAAGTGCTCGGCGAAAATATGTCATATCTTAGTGCAGGGGAAGCTTGGGAAAAAGCATTAAATGAAAATAAAAGTGAAACAAATTTTAACAAAGAAGATATCAATGTATTACTAATGCTTTCTAAAATGCTAGGACAAACAGATGTGGAAGGACAAGTAAGTCAAATAGAAATTACTCGGTGAATTTTTAGGAAAACAAATAAAAAATGCTGAATATGAAAAAAACAAAAATGAAAAATTATATAGTAAGCTTGGAACTACAATAGGACTAGCAATAGTAATTATTTTAATTTAAAGGAGTAAAGGTTGAAAAAAGAATCTGTGCATTGGGAAAGGAATGGATAAAAATATGGATATTAATTTGTTATTTAAAATAGCAGCAATAGGAATTTTAGTAGCTGTATTACATCAGGTACTAGTAAGGGCAGGGAGAGAAGATCAGGCTATGATGACAACATTAGCAGGTTTGGTAATAGTATTAACTATGGTTATAAAAGAAATAAGTGAATTATTTGATGTTGTTAGAACAATGTTCAATTTATAAAAACTTATTAAATTTAATAAAAGGAACATGATTAATGGAAATTATTAGAATAATAGGAATTGGATTAATTGCATTGATAATTATCATATTGTTAAAACAGTACAAGCCAGAATTTGCAATATATATAAGTTTATTAACAGGTGCACTTATATTATTATTACTGGTGGATCAATTAACAGGAATAGTGAACTTAATACAATCAATTGCAGGAAAGGCAAATATAAATAGTCAATTTCTAGGATTATTAATAAAAATAACAGGGATAGCCTTTCTTTCAGAATTTGCTGTAAGTATATGTAGAGATTCTGGAGAAGGTGCAATTGCAAGTAAAATAGAATTAGGAAGCAAGATAATAATAATATCAATGTCAATACCAATAATTTCAAGTTTATTAGAAATTATATTACAAATTTTGCCATGAGATTATTCAAATGATAAAGAGGGAAAAATGAAGAAAATATTTTACATATTTTTAATTATTATAATTTATATCAATATAATATGTCCAACTTCAATGGCGACAGAAGAAGAAACATTAGAAGAACAACAAGAAGAATTCGGAATAAGTGACTTTATAAAAGAAGCTAATGAATATTCAGGAGAATTCTTTGAAGGAATTGACATGGATGAAATTCTTCAAAACGCAATAAAAGGGGAGGTAGATAATCAAACAATATTAAAGAAAATATTAAATTTAATAGGAGGAGAATTAGTAGGAGGATTATCAGTATTAGGAAGTATATTAGCAATAGTAATTATACATAGTGTATTAAAATCTGTAAGTGAAAGTTTAGAAAATGATAATATTTCAAAATTAATATATTATGTACAATATATTTTGATAGTAACAATAGTAATGATGAATTTCTCAGACATTGTAAAAGTTGTAAAAGATACTTGTAATAATTTAGTTGGATTTATGAATATATTAGTACCTTTATTAATATCACTGATGATATATACAGGAAGTATTACAACAAGTGGAATATTAGAACCTATAATATTATTTTTAGTAAATTTTATAGGAAATATAATACAAAATATAATAATTCCAATTGTATTAATATTTACAAGCCTTATAGTAATATCAAAAATATCAGATAATGTACAGATTGATAAATTATCAAAATTTTTAAAATCAGGAGTAGTATGGTTTTTTGGAATAGTTCTCACAATTTTTGTAGGAGTAGTTTCACTAGAAGGAACATTATCAAGCAGTGTAGATGGAATAACAGCAAAAACAACAAAAGCGGTGGTCAGTTCAGCAATTCCAGTAGTTGGAAAAATATTAGGAGATGCAGTAGACACTGTTTTAGGATGTGGAATAATATTAAAAAATGCGGTAGGAGTTATAGGAGTAATAATAGTAATAGGAATATGTATAATACCAATATTAAAACTTGGAATACTCACAATTGCATATAAGCTAATGTCAGTAATCTGTGAACCAATAGCTGACAAAAACATAGTAGATTTATTAGATCAAATAGGTGATGTTTATAAGATATTTTTAGCAATATTGTGTTCTGTGTCTGTAATGTTAATTATAGGAACAGCATTAGTAGTTAAAATATCTAATACTGGAATGATGTATAGGTAGGGGAGTTTATGATAGAATTTTTAAGTACATGGGCCAAAAGTCTTGGCTTAGCCATTATAGTGATATCAATATTGGAAATGATATTACCAAATAATAAAACAAAAAAATATGTAAGAATGATTTTTGGTATATACATAATATTTAATATAATATCACCATTTATAAAAAATAAAGACATATTAGATATAAACACATATGATTTTAACGAATATAGTAATTATACAACTAATCAAAGTAGCCTAAATCAATCATCTATGGATAGTAGAATAGAGCAAATGTACATAGAAGAACTAGAAAAAGATATAACTGAAAAAGTAAATGATTTAGGTTTTAATGTTACAACTTGTAATGTGTATGCCACATTTTCAAGTCAAGAAGAGGAAAGTAAAATAGAAAAAATTGAATTAACAGTTACCAAAAGTGAAGAACAAAAAGAAGCGGAGCAAACAATAGAAAATAAAATAGTAAATGAAATTCAAAAAATAAAACCAATAAATACAACAATAGAAGAAAAAAATCAAGATGAAAACAATCAAAGTATCAGTAACAGTGATGTTCAAAAGATAAAAAAGTTCTTGATAGAAGAATATGGAGTTGAGGAAAAATGTTTAAAGATAAATTAAAAGGTTTAATCAATCCAGAAGGTGGAAATAAAACAAATAAAAAGAAAATAGAAAATTTGATTTTCTTTGTAGTTATTCTAATAATAACAATTGTAGTAATAAATATAATATGGAATGATGGAGAAAAAAGTAGTGAAGAAGATTTGCAAAATACAAGTTCAAAACAATTAGCAAAAGAAGATACAAATTCTATAGAAACATCAAGTGAAACTACAAATGAATTAGAATTAAAGCTAGAAGAAATATTATCAAAAATTCAAGGTGTGGGAGAAGTAAAAGTATTCATAAACTATTCAGAATCTAGTGAAATAATACCGATGTATAATGAAAACACAAAAACAAGTAACACAGAAGAAACAGATACTTCAGGAGGAACAAGGACAATTCAAGAGGAAGACTCACAAAAAGAGATAATATATGAAGAAGATGATGGTCAAAAAACACCCATAACTCAAAAAGTAGTACAGCCAAAAGTAGAAGGAGCGATTATTACAGCAAAAGGAGCAAATAATGCAGATGTAAAAAGTAGTATTATTCAAGCTGTTGAAGCAGTTACAGGTTTAGCAACACATAAAATACAAGTATTTGAGATGAATTAATAATATATAAAGATAGGAGAGTGTGAAAAATATGAAATTCATGAAAGGGTTATTAAAGAAGAACCAAGTAATTATTTATGTTATAGCACTTATGTTAGTAGCAGCTGGATACTTAAATTATACAACTAATACAAGTGAACAAGTTTCTGCACAAACAGCTATGGAAATGGAGGCAAATGATGATATGCAAATTGCAGATACAGGTGATGCAACATTAGTAAGTAGTAATGATGTACAGGTAGAAAATACAACAGAAGATAGTAATACTAACACAGAAAATATTGCAAATGAAACAAATTCAGATGTAAATACAACAAATAATGTAGATACTACAAATACAACATCTGAAACTAGTAGTACAGCAACTACAACTGATGAATATTTCACAAAATCTAAATTAGAAAGAGATACTATGTATTCACAAATGATAGAAAGTTATGAGAATATATTAAATAGTTCAAGTGCATTAGAAACTCAAAAGCAAAGTGCAACAGAGGAAATAAAAAAAATTAATGACACTAAAAATAGTATAATGGTATGTGAAAATTTAATAACTACAAAAGGTTTTACAAATAATATCATTTTTGTAAATGGAAGTAGTGTAAGTGCTATTATCGGAGTTAATGAATTAAAACAAGAAGAAGTAGCTCAAATTCAAAATATTATATCTAGGGAATTAAATACAGAAATTGAAAATATACATATATCTACAAAATAATAAAACGTTGTTTTTTTGTTAAATAGGAAAAATTAAGTTTTTCCTATTTAACAAAAAAATTGCTTAAGAATATTTTATAAAAACAAATTAATATTCTTAAGCAATTTTATTAGCCATAATTCTTATATATTCACCTAATTCTTCATCTGTTAAATCCAGTTCTAAAATTAAGTTTTTTAAAACATCTCTTCTGGGTAAATCTTCTTCATTGTCAATACGTATATATTGTCTTAAACTAATTCCAAGGATTTCAGACATTTTTTCTTGTGTATATTTTTTTGCCATTCTTTTTTCTTTTATCATAAAATCACCTTAAATCAACGTTAAAGTAATTATTACATAAAAAGAAATTAAATTGTATTGACACTTAATGTCAGTAAGATAAGTTACAATTCCATAGATAATGACCTAAAAATATAATATATATCTTTAGGCCATTATCTATGGAATTATAACTTAGTTAAATATTTAACTTGCATTGTCTTGTTTAAATTCTGTTATAAAATCATCTAATAGTTCTTCAATAGGAACTTTAAAAATATATGCAAAAGCATATAATTCATAATCTTTAATAATTCTATTTCCTTTTTCTAATTTATGAAGAGAAGGCTTAGGAATGTCTATACCAAGTAATGCTAATTTGGTAGACAAAGCTGATAAAGATAAATTATTTTTTATTCGTAATTCTCTGATTTTTCTATTAGAAACGTTTAAATGGTTATTATATTTACCACATTGATACATAAGAAAAAATCCTTTCTACTATATGATAATACTAATTTTATAGTATTTAGAAATAAAATCGTACACACTGGAGATACAAATTTTGAAAAACATATTGAACAGAATAAATATTAATGTTAAAATGTAATCACTAGAGATACAAAAGGAATAAAAAATCTATCTAAGTAAATAATAAAATACAAAAGAGAGGGATTTGGTAGTGTAAAGTAGTCTATGAAAAAATAGAATATGAAAACATTATCCAGAAAATGTAAAAATAGTACATTGAAAAG
>CALYAB010000061.1 GCA_944393395.1 uncultured Clostridia bacterium | reverse complement strand
TAGTAAATAAATGGAATTCCGTTGTTACTAAAGATGATATTGTCTATCATTTAGGAGATGTCGGATTTGGTAGCACAGATGAATTGAAAGAATTAGTTGGTAGATTAAATGGTACTAAAATATTAATAAGAGGAAACCATGATTATAAAAGAGGGATAAATGGATGGAAAAAAGTTGGTTTTAGTGAAGTGTATAAAAAGAAATTAGTTTTAGGCAATTTAATTTTAACACATGAACCAATTGAAGTAGAAGAAAATTATATTAATGTTTTTGGACATATACATAACAAGCTACTGGATGAAAGATTTAATAAAAATAATCATATATGTGTGTCTTGTGATGTGATTGATTATACACCAATTAAAATATAGATAAAGGGTAAATAAGGAGTAAAAATATGAAGCAATTACAATATAAGGATTTAATGTTAACAGAGGAACAAATATTAAAAATAATAAAAAAATATATAAGTAAAAATGAAACTAATTATGCTATTTTATTAGATGGGGAATGGGGAACAGGAAAGACATATTTTATTAGAGAAAAATTAATACCTTTATTAAAAAAAGATTATAAAAAAGAGAAAAAAGAAAAAAATAAGGTTTTTAGATTGAAAAATGAAACTGTTAAATTTAAAAATAAAAAACCAATATATATATCTTTATACGGAATTGAAGATGTTAAAGAAATATCAAAATCAATATATATAAGTTTATTAGGGGAGAAAAGTAATAAATGGATTAGTGCACCAATCAATATTACTCAATTCTTAAAGCCAGATATTGACTATTCAAAGATAACAGAAGTATTAGAACAATTTATTCAGTTAGAAAATAATGTTATTATATTTGATGATTTAGAAAGATGTAATATAGATATAAATTTGTGTTTAGGTTATATAAATAATTTAGTAGAACATAATAATATTAAGGTAATTATCGTAGCTAATGAAAAAGAAATTGGTAAATTAAACTATGATAAGAATTATGAATTAAAGTTAATAGCTGCTATGAATAAAGATATAAATTATAATGACCCAGAAATCAAAGATATTTTTGGAGAAAAAAAGAAAGTAGAAAATGATATAAATAATATTGTAGAAAGAGCACACAGAATTTTTAAAAACGGAGAATTATATAAAATAATAAAAGAAAAATTAATAGGTAAAACAATATATTACAGACCAAACATAACAGGAATTTTCAATAGTCTAATAAATAGTGACGATATAGATGAAAATATAAAGAATCTATTAAATAAAAAAAGACAATATATTATAGAAAGATTAGAGTATAATAATTGTACTAATATTAGAACGGTTAAATTTATTATAGAAGTTATAAATGAGATTGGTATAATATTAAATACAATAGATATAAAAGAAAAAGATAAAGAAATGATGTATGATAAGCTAATATTATATATAATAGATGATTGTGTTATGTTTAAGACTACTGGTAAAATATATAATTGGGATAAGGATGTTGAGTTTGATACTATTACATTAAAAGGGAATGGATATGCGTCATATTTAGATTATATTACTGGATTTAGATTTGTGGACATGTATATAAAACAAGGAATTATTAATCAAGATTATGTAGAAAAATCTATAAAAGGTTATTTAGAAGCCGAAAGTTACCAAATCAATGATGAAAATGATCCATATTATAAATTATCTATATATTGGGAATTAGAGGATCAAGAAATAATAGAATATTTAAATTTAATTGAAAAGAATTTAAGAAATGGTGAATATTCAGTAAAATTATTTCCTAAAATGATAAAAACATTTTCAAGTATAGAAAATTTAAATTTTCAAGTAGAAAAAATTGAGCAATTAATAACTATAATGAAAGAACAGATATTAGAAAATAATGCAGAATATATAGATTGGCATACTATGATAGAGAAATCAGAAGTTGCAGAGATTTATAATAAAAATACTAAGATTTTGAAAGAGGCCATAGACCAAAAAGGAAAAGAAAAAGAAGAAATAGAGTTAAATGAAATTATTAATAATATGGACTGGGGAATTAAATTAAATGACTATTGTTACGAGAAAAAGGACGTTTTTTTAGGAGATAAAATGTTTTTGGCTAAACTAAATATAGATAAAATTATTAATAATATAAATAAATCTAATAGCAAAAATATATATCACTTTAAATATTGTATTGATAGAATATATAATTTTTCAAATCTTAGAGAATTTTATGAAAAGGATATCCCTAATTTAGAAAAATTAATTATAGGTTTGGAAGAACTAAATACGGCTAAATATGGAGTTACAAAAAAAGAGGCAATAGAATATCTTATAAAAACATTGAAGGATAAACTAAAGATTTTAAATGGAGAATATAAAAGATGAATAATATAAGTAGGAACAATCATTTTGTTGCACAGATGTATTTAGAGGCATGGAAAAATTCGAATAACAAAGTATGGACATATGATTTATTAGTACCAAATGAGAATTGTGACTTATGGAGTGAAAAAAGTACAAAATCAATAGCTAGTCTACAAAATTTTTATATAAATTTAAAAGAAAAAGAAGAAGTAGATGAAATAGAAAAATATTTAAATGAAGAATTTGAGACTCCTGCAAGTATACCATTGAAAAAAGCAATAATAGGAGAGAAATTATCAATAAGTGATTGGAGAGCAATTATAAATTATATAGGATGTCAAATCGTCAGAACTCCAGCTTTTGTTTCTAAAATGTTAAAAACAGCTAAAGAAGATATGGGAAGTACTTTTCAACAGACTGTAACAGAATTAGCAGAAGAATTAAACAATATATCAGTAGATAAACTTAAGAGTTATTCAAGTAATAAAGAATATGATAATGATAACAAAATGTTTCCTTTAAAAATAGTTGACACAGGTATTGAAAACAATGGGAAAGCATTAATAAAAATTGAAACTATAATTGGAAAATCATATTATTTATATATGATGAAGCATTTGTTGAAAGAAACAATAAAAATTCTTCATAATCATGAATGGAAGATAATTGATTTAGATGATAGAGTAAATATACCAACTAGCGATGATCCAGTAATTTGTTTAAATTATTATGCTGATGATACATATGATTTTGGAGGAGGATGGAATAACATAGGAAGTGAAATAATATTCCCTATTTCACCTAGAAAAATAATTTATACAAAAGTTGGAGAGAAAGATATACAATTTGAATTAAATTATGAGCTAAGTATGAAAATTAAAACTATAATTGTAGAACATGCTCATAGAAGGATTTTTTCAATGGATAAGGAAAGGTGGATTACAAAAGTTAGGAAAAGGTATGTAAATTTGGATGAATTTCAGAGAGAAAAACAAATGATAAAAAATTGGCATAATAATTATAAAAATATAGAATCAGAGTATTTAGAACATAAACTTTTAAGGAGGGATTGTGATGAAACTAGAAGATTATAAATCAGGTGAATATGTAAAAATGAATGATTATAAAGCATTTATTCCCAGCAAAATAAATTATAACTGGGGATGGGATGACACAAAATTGGACAAACTATTGGCAGAAGCTAACAGACAAATTGGAGAGTTAAATGCATATTCATTATTGATACCAAATGTAGATTTATATATTAAAATGCATGTAAAAATTGAAGCTAATAAATCAAGTAGAATTGAAGGAACAAGAACGACCGTAGAAGAAGATTTATTAGATGTAACAGATATTAACCCAGAAAAAAGAGATGATTGGGAAGAAGTACAAAACTATGTAAAAGCTACAAACTATGGCGTACAAAGAATAAAAGATGGATTTCCAGTATGTACTAGATTAATAAGAGAACTTCATAAAATATTAATGCAGGGAGTTCGTGGAGAACATAAAACACCAGGAGAATTTAGAACATCACAAAACTGGATTGGAGGAAGAATGCCAAGTAATGCTGTATATGTTCCACCACCACATACTGAAATTGCAGAATGTTTGACAGATTTTGAAAAATTTATAAATAATGAAGAAATAGATACACCAGACTTAATAAAAATTGCTATTTTACATTACCAATTTGAGTCAATACATCCATTTTTAGATGGCAATGGAAGAATAGGAAGATTACTTATACCATTATATATTCAAAGCAAAGGAATGCTTGATAAATCTTGTTTATATATTTCTGATTACATCGAAAGAAATAAAGATACATATTATGATATGCTAACAAGAGTAAGAACTCATAATGATATGATAGCTTGGATTAAATTTTTCTTAGAAGCGGTTATAGAAACCTCAAAAACAGCAAAAGAAAAATTTAGAAATGTAGTTGAGCTTACAATGGAAATGGATAAGGTTATAATGGATTTACCAGTAAAGCCAGAAAATGCTAAAAAAGTATTAGATGTATTGTATGATGAGCCAATTGTTTCAAGAAAGAAAATATTAGACTTAATAGATATAAAACCAACAACTTTAAATGTATGTATTAATGCATTAAAAGAAAAGAATATTATTATAGAAACAACTGGATATAGTAGAAATCAAGTATTTGCTTTTCAAAAATATATTGATTTGTTTTTAAAATAAAAATTATAAAACGGAAAATATTAAAAAATCGTTTTATAAAAATTTATAGCACGGAAAATTGAAAAAATCCGTGCTATAAATTTTTGTAGAACGAAAAAATGGAAAAATCCGTGCTATAAAATTTCATAGATCAAAAAAATTAAAAAATTTGACCTATAAATTTAAAAATCAAAATAAATTAAATAATATTACTAAAAGGCAGGAGATATAGACCAAGCAATACAATTGTATAATAAAAATAAGCAAGAAACTGAAGATTCCAAAATAGAGTACAAGGGAGAGCATAAATTTTTAAAGGCAATTGCTAGAGATGAAGATGTAGCAGAAACAACATTAACAAGATACTTTCAAAAATATGATAATATAGACAAAGCGGTATTTATGGCAAAAATTCAAAGACAGAAAACTAGACAAGTAAAAATAAAATCCGGGAATGTAAACTTATATGATTTATCTATTATTTTAGGGATTAAGTATTCAGAATTAATCAATTCTTTAAATAGCGGAATGTCTATTGAAGAAATCAAAGCACAAAACCAGAACAGTAGCAAAAGGCAGAAATTAAAACAAGAATATAATATACTATCAAATGGACAAACATTATTAGAATATTGTGTAGAAAATGGATTGAATTATGCTTTTATTTATAAATCTATTAATACTTATGGAAAAACATTAGAAGAAGCAGTTCAAGAATATAGAAAAAATGGCTCTAAGATTCCGAATAATTGGATATTTGGGAAATATGGTCTATTATTAAGACATTTAATGACAAGTATGGGAGTTAACATACAAAGAGTGGTAGATTATATGAGAAAAGAACAAATATCAATGAATGAAGCTATCGAAAAATATGTAATAAGAAGAAATGCCAAAAGTGAAAAATTAGATGCAGACTGGATGCAAGAACTATATGGAGTATTAACTGACGAAAATATGTCAGATGAATATGAAGAATTTAAAAAAACATTTTATATAGATGAAACAGAAGAAGAATGCATTACTAAAAGTCATACTGAAATTCAAGCTCTAGAAAGAAAGATTTTATTATTTGAAATTGCAGAAGCAATTGAAGAAAATGTTTTTTCAGGTGAAGAAGTGCCAGAATTATTACAAATCTATGAAGTGCGACCAGATGAAATAGAAACAATTTTCTTGGATTTATACAGTAAATTTGAAAATGGAATAATGCTGGGAGAAGAACAACCACTGATGAAAAGGAGAAATCTTTTAAATGATATAACTAAAAAATGGTATTATTTAGGACAAGAAGAAAGAGAAAATGTATTAGCAGATAATGGAGTTACAGATGAAGAAAAGAAAATGATAATGGATTTGTCTAGCAAAATAGTAAAATATAAAAGTATGCTGAAAGTAGGCGAAAA
Organism: uncultured Clostridia bacterium; assembly: GCA_944393395.1. Lineage (GTDB taxonomy): Bacteria > Bacillota > Clostridia > TANB77 > CAG-508 > CAG-269. The sequence goes on along the minus strand of CALYAB010000061.1, from coordinate 3,896 downwards.
AGAAAAAATAGTTGGAGAAAATTAATCTATGAGTAATAAAGAATTAGAATAGGATTTTCTTTATTAACAGTTCTTTAAAAATATAAGAAATATTTGGAAAAAATAAAAAATAATATTATAAAGCAGTTATTTGATATGAAAGAATAACTGCTATAATTTTATATAATATATTAAATTTATAAATGTCCAAAAAATAGACGTCTTGTGTAAGAAATGATGAAAAAATTGCTCTATTTTCAACTCTTTTATGATAAAATAAGAGTGATTAAGTAAGAATAAAAGTAACATTAAAATATTGTTGATTTCATTGTAAAATTAAGGGATTTATGATACATTATATGCAGTAAATTAATTGAACTTATTCCACTTAGGGAAGAGTTAAGAAAGTGAGAAAATATGGGTAAAGTCTTAAAAGTAAGAGAAGTGGGAGATCCTATTCTTGAAAAGAAATGTGACGATATAGACATAAACAATATAAGTAAAGATATTTTAGATATTATAGAAGATTTAAAATCAACACTAAAGTATGGAACAGGATTAGGAATTGCTGCACCTCAAATAGGAGAGAATAAAAGAATTATTGTAGTAGGAGCCAAAAAAGAAAATATAAAATATAATGATGCAGAAGAAATACCAATAACTGCAATGATAAACCCAACTTGGAAGAAGTTATCTGAAGATACAGATATGCAATATGAAGGGTGTATGAGTGTTCCTAACATAAGAGGAAAAGTAGAAAGATATAAGAATATAGAATTGACTTATTATAATGAAAATGGAGAAAAAATAGTAAAAAAATTAAATGGATTTTTTGCAAGATTAGTGCAACATGAGTGCGACCATCTAGATGGAATAGTATTTTTAGAAAAAGTAAAAGGACCTAATGGATTTGCAACTAAAGAAAATATTGATAAATATAATTTAAGGAATGAAAAATGATTACCTAAAAACATATAAATTAAGTGATAGTAGAATAACAAATAATAATATATATCCATCTAATGTATTACAGAATTTATATGTGTAACTAAAATATAAGGCGTTAAATTAAAATGCTTTGAAGAAATTTAACAAAAGAGTCAGAAAGAAAAGCGCTTTCAAATGGGCAAATATAAATTGAAGGGGTAAGAAAAATGCAATATATAGGAGAAAAATTAAAAGATAAAGACTATAAAGAGAGAAAAACATCTTATGGTTTGATATTTAATGAAAAAGGAGAATTAGCAGTTGTATATATAGAAAAATATGATATGTATAATCTAATTGGTGGAAAAATAGAAGCACAAGAAACTTCTAAAGAGGCGTTGATTAGAGAAACGAAAGAAGAAATAGGATATTCTTTAAAAGATATTGAATATGTTGATAATTTAGGATGCTATTATTATTTTGATATTATGGATTTATATGAATTAGGAATAATGGATTTTTACAAGGCAAAATTAGACCAAAAAATTTGCGAACCAGTAGAAAAAGATCATGAATTGGTTTGGGTAAAGCCAGAAGAGATTGTTGATAAAATGTATTTTGAATATCATAGATATATATTAAGTAAATATTTGGGAGAAAAATAAAAAATAACATAATAAAGTCGATATGCTATAAAAAGGGGAGGCAATAAACTATAAATGATTAAAATTGAGAAAATTAAATTTAGGAACATTTTAAATTCAGCAGGAAATATAGCATTAGAAGTAGAAATAACAACAGACAAAAATATTTCAGAAAAGGCATCTATTCCGTCAGCAATTATTCAGGGAAAAAGGGAAGTTTTTGCTACAAACAATTTAAAAAATAGAGATCTAAATGAATTATTAAAAAAAATATGTAATACTGAAATTCAAGATCAAAAAATGTTTGATAGTATTTTAAATGAATATATTGATGAATTAGGAGTAAATATCTGTCTTTCATTATCATTAGCTTTTGCACGTGTATCTGCCAAAAATGAACAAAGTTCATTAGTCCGATATATATGCAAACAAGCAAATTATAAAATGAAAAAGATATCGCCAACTCCACTAGTAGCGATATTTTCAGGAGGTGTGCATAATAAAAAGGATTCAATACAAAATATAATGCTTTGTGTTGATATTCATCCTTTTTCAAATGCAGTAAAGGCTATAGTAGAAATATATACAGATATAGAAAGTCAACTAAAAGAACAAAACGTATTGAAGGGGTATGGGAATTCTAGTGGAATGATTGTTGAAAAAATGACAACAAATGAAAAAATTGACGTGATAGAGAATACAATTAAAAAATTAAATTATGAAAAAGACGTGTCAATTGCTATTGATGTAGCAGCTGAACACTTCTATGAAAATGGTAATTATGTTTATGAAGGGGAATTGATAAAGCCAGAGCAACTAAATGAAACCTTAAGGGAGTATGTTCAAAATCATAATATTACATATGTTGAAGATCCGTTTCATTTTAGAGATGAAAAATGGTGGAAAATATTTAAACAAGAAAATCCTAATATATTAGTTGTTGGTGATGATTTATTTGCGACACAGGATAAATATATAGACAGTAGATTAGCAAATGGTATTGTCATAAAAATGAACCAAGTTGGCACATTAACAGGTTCAATAAATGCTTTTCAAAAAGCAAGAAGTGAAAAAATGATAACATGTGTTTCACACAGGTCAATTGAAACCGAGGATACATTTATGTGTGATTTGGCTGTAGCGTTAAATGCAGAATATATTAAAATTGGAGGACCAAGAAGGGGAGACAGAGTTACAAAATATAACCAGCTATTAAGATTGGAGGAGAAAATAGATGAAAGTTGTAACATCTGGGAGTAGATATATAGATATTGATGCCTATGCGGGTTGTATAGCATATAGTTATTTATTAAATTTAAAAGGTATAAACAGTAAAGCAGTGAGTACAGCTAAATTAAATGAAAGTATTCCTAAAAATTTATTAGAATTAGATATTAAATTAGATGATTACATACCAACAGAAGAAGATGAATTTATTATAATTGATGTATCAGATAAGAAATTTTTTGATAGTATTGTAAAAGAAAATAAAATTATAAAAGTGATAGATCATCATACTGGGTTTGAAGAGTATTGGAAAAGAAGATTGAAAGAAGATTCAAAAATAGAATTTATTGGTGCTGTTGCTACAATAATTTTTGAATTATATGAAAAAGAAAAATTGCAAGATAAAATTACAAAAGATATAGCATATTTAATGATGTCAGCAATTTTAGACAATACATTGAATTTCAAAGCAAAAGTAACAACAAATAGGGATATAATAGCATATAAGAAATTAGAACAAATAGCTAAAACTCCAAAGGAGTTTGCTAGTAAATATTTTTTAAATTGTCAAAAAATTATAGAAAAAGATTTAAAAAAATCCATAGAGAATGATACCAAAATTGGAATAACAAATAAAAACTTACCGAATATTTTTTCTCAATTGACAGTCTGGAATAAAAATAAGATATTTGAAAATAAAAAAATAATATATGATACATTAAATCAATTTGGAAATGAATGGATATTAAATTTCATATGTCTAGAAGAGGAACAAAGTTATATGATAGCTTCAAATAATTTGATACTACAAAATATTCAAAAATTATTAAATGGAAAAATGCAAGAAAATTATATAGAATGTGGAGAAGTTTGGCTCAGAAAAGAAATTATTAAGAAGGCAGAAAAAGTAAAATAAAAGGATGGTACAAGTTATGCTAGTAAATAAGTTTTGGAGGGAAATATGTTTAAAGTAGCAAAGTATGAAGATATAGAAGAAATATCAAGATTAAGGATAATGCAACAAAAAGATGACTGGCAAGAACTCTATCCAAATAAAGATGAAGATTTTTATAAAATAACAAAAAACTATTTGGAAGAACATTTAAATCATGATATATT
>CALYAB010000060.1 GCA_944393395.1 uncultured Clostridia bacterium | reverse complement strand
ACATTATTATCAATGCTTGCTGGAGCATTACTTGGAAATATTTCAAAAGTTGCAGTTGCACTTGATCAAGTAAGAATAAAAAAAGAAGCAGGAGCTGATACAGAAGAAGCACCAGCTGAAGCTTAGTATTGAATTTATATAAAAGAGTAGTGAACTTATATCACTAATAAATAAAATTTAGGAGGATTAAAAATGGAAAAAATAGAAAAATTAATTGAAGAAATTGACAGCTTAACAGTTGTTGAATTAGCTGATTTAGTAAAAGCTATAGAAGAAAAATATGGAGTATCTGCAGTAGCAGCAGCTGCACCAGCAGCTGGAGGAGCAGCAGGTGGAGACGCTGCTGAAGAAAAATCATCTTTTGATGTTGTTTTATCAGAAGCAGGAGATCAAAAAATAAAAGTAATAAAAGTAGTTAGAGATGCTACAGGATTAGGATTAAAAGAAGCTAAAGAATTAGTTGATGGAGCACCAAAAACAATCAAAGAAGGTGTTTCTAAAGAAGAAGCTGAAGAATTAAAAGCTAAATTCTCAGAAGTTGGAGCAGTTGTTGAATTAAAATAATTAGCTTTATATATACTAAATAGAATGTTGTTATTAAATAATGACATTCTATTTTTTTAACATTATGGGAATTTTCATTTCTTATAATGTTAAAAAAAGTTATATGAAATTGCATTGCCTATAACTTAAAAAGTCGCTTCGCTCTAATATAGAAAAAACTAGACAAAAACAAAACACTGTAATATAATGGCAATATAAAAGAGGAGGAAAAATGTGATATGAAATATATTGGAATAGTAGTAGCAATGGATGAAGAGATGCAAGAAATATTAAAACTAATGGAAAGTACCGAAACAAAACAAGTATATGATTTAAAATTCATAATAGGGAAGATAAAAAATAAAAATTGTGTAATAGTAAAAAGTGGAGTAGGAAAAGTAAATGCGGCAAGAACCACACAAATATTAATTGACAATTTTGAATTAGAATTTGTAATAAACACAGGAGTTGCAGGAGCTATAAACCATTTATTGAATATAGGAGATGTAGTAATAGCAAAACATGTAGTACAACATGATTTTGACATAACAGCATTTGGACATAGTAAAGGCTACATAACAGGAGTAGGAGAAAAAATAATATGTAACAGAGAATTGGTAGAAGAATTTGAAAAAATGTTAAAAAATATAGAAGAAAGAATTTATAATATAAAAATTGGAATAGTAGCATCAGGAGATATTTTTTGTACACAAATTGATATGAAAAATAAAATAAATGCTAAATTTAATGCTGATGTAGTAGATATGGAATGTGCTTCAGTTGGACAAGTATGTTATTTAGATAATATTCCTTTTATCAGTGTTAGATGCATATCAGATATTCCAAATGGTAATAATCAAAATACATATGATGAAAATTTGAAATTAGCATCAAAACGATGTGCAAATATAATAAGTGAATTTTTAAAGTTACACTAATAGATAGTTACATATATTTGAACTGTAACAATATGACTTTTCTAATTTAACGATATATATTTAAGTTCTCAAAGAAGCCAAACCTTGTTGTATAGGGGAAAATCTTATATGTGGTCAAGATAAAAGCCGATTTTTCCTATACAATAAAAAATTTACTTTTAACAGTATAATTATACAGCTAAAAGTAAATAATTAAAATAAAGAAAGGAGTGATTTTTTTGGAAAGAAAAATCAGAGTAGTACAATATGGTACTGGAAAAATGAGTGTATACACAATGAGGTATGTATACGAAAAAGGAGCAGAGATAGTAGGTGCAATTGATGTAAATCCAGATGTTATAGGAAAAGACATTGGAGAAGTAATAGGATGTGAAAATAAAGGTATAAAAGTAGTTGGACTAGAAGATGCAGAAAAAATGTTAAAAGAGACAAAACCAGATATTGCAATTGTAACAACAATGAGTTTAATTAGTGATGTAGAAGATGCATTAATGTTATGCGCAAAATTAGGTATTAATGCAATAACAACATGTGAAGAAGCTTTTTATCCAGCTAATTCAAATCCAGGAGTAACAAGTAAATTAGATGAAATGGCTAAAAGTACAAATTGTACAATAACAGGAAGTGGATATCAAGATATATATTGGGGACAACTTATTTCTAGTATAGCAGGTTCAACACATAAAATTACTAAAATAAAAGGAAGTTCAAGTTATAATGTAGAAGATTATGGTATAGCTTTAGCAAAAGCACATGGAGCAGGTTTAACATTAGATGAATTTGATAAACAAGTTGCATCTTTAGATAGAATTTCTGATGAAGAAAGACAAGATACAATAAATAAAGGTGAGTATTTACCTTCATATATGTGGAATGTAAATGGGTGGTTATGTGCAAAATTAGGACTAACAGTAAAATCACAAACGCAAGTAACTGTACCACAAACTTATAAAGAAGATATTGATTCTTCAACTTTAGGAATGACAGTAAAAGCAGGGACAGCAACTGGAATGAGTGCAGTTGTTACTACAGAAACAGAAGAAGGGATAACATTAGAAACACAATGTATAGGAAAAGTTTATTCAAAAGAAGATTTTGATAAAAATGAATGGACTATAGAAGGAGAACCTAATACAACGTTAGTTATTAATAGACCATCAACTGTAGAATTAACATGTGCATCAGTTGTAAATAGAATACCTGATGTTATAAATGCAAGAGCTGGTTATGTACCAACAGAAGAAATGGGAGAGTTAAACTACAGAGCAAAATCATTAAATGAATATGTTGATTAAATAACGATAGGGCAGAACCCTATCGTTATTTTTAAGAATTTCTAAAAAACTATACACTTTTATTTAATTTTATGTTATAATATATATAGTGGTAATTTTATGTATTTTACGGAGGTAAAAGTTATGTTTGAAAGTAAATATAGTAAAGTATTAACAGTAATATTAATAATAGTAATAGTTGCAATATTAGGATTATTAGCATTTTTAGGATATGACTGGTATAAAAAATATTTCTTAGAAAATGACGCATTAGCCTTTGTTGATAATTATACAAAGGAGGCAACAGACGATTCAAATACTACAGACAATAGTAATGCAACAAACCCAATTGATAGTATTGACAAATCAGAGATATCAAGTTCATCTGGAAATGGAATGCCAACTTATAAAGGATTTAACGTAGTTGGTACAATAGAAATACCAGCAACAGAAATCGAATATCCAATTTTAGAGAAAGTAAGTAAGAGTTCACTTGAAACTTCTGTAGCAATGTTATATGGAGCAGGAATAAATCAAGTAGGTAATACAGTAATTATAGGTCATAACTACAGAAATGGTTTATTTTTCTCTAACAATAAGAGATTAAATAATGGGGATAAAATTTATATAACAGATAACTCAAAAAATAGAGTAACATATACAATATATAATAAATTTGAAACTACCCCAGAAGATGCAAGTTTCTATTCAAGAGATACAGAAGGAAAAGCTGAGATAACATTATCAACATGTAATGATGATAGTAGTAAGAGATTGATAATATTTGCAAGAGCAGAATAAAATAATATATACAAAAAAGAACATTAGATCATAAGTCTAATGTTCTTTTTTAAGTTATAGGAAATACAATTTTCTATAACTTAAAAAGTCGCTTTGCTCCAACGGTTGAACAGAAAAATTGTCCTATAAACACTTACATTGATTGATTTCCAGGGATGAAATAATCAATAACACCATATATTAAAGCTCCTATAATTGCTGCCATCCATGAAATTGAATAACCAGCTACAAAAAATTGAGTAACATATAATGTAATAGCTGCTAGTGCAAATCCAACAAATCCTTTTCCAAAAGGACTTGCATGTAGACCTGTAAATTTAACTATTAAATAGTCAATAATACTTAAAACAACAGCTGCTATTATAAGTGTACCAAAATTATTAATACTAAAACCAGGTGTAAAGAAAGCAGTAACAGCCAATACAATAGCTGCAACAACTAATCTACCAACTATTTGCCATACTGTCGAAGTACCTGTTTTAGTATTAGTTCCTCTTGCTTCTGACATAATATATAACCTCCTTAGTTTTTTATTTCATAATGTAATTTTTCAGGTTCTAAAAATATTATTTGCAAAAAAAAATTATTTATTCAAAATCAAGTATAAAAGAATAAAAACTTGTAAAAGATAATAAAAGAAAATAAAAAATTAAAATAGAGGAGAAAATATGTTAATAACCTTTTTTAGATCAATAGTTTTATACATAATTGTATTAATCGTTATGAGATTAATGGGAAAAAGAGAAATTAGTCAGATGCAACCATTTGAATTAGCTATTTCTATAATGATTGCAGACTTAGCATCAATTCCTATGACAGAAATAGGGATACCTATATCAAATGGAATTGTGCCAATATTGGGATTATTAATAATGCATTTAATAATTTCAGTCATAAATATAAAAAGTATAACTTTAAGGAAAATAATTTGTGGAAAACCAAGTATTTTAATATATAGAGGAAAAATTGATGAAAAAGTATTGAAAAAAGAAAGATTTACTATAAATGAATTACAAGAAAGATTAAGGAGAAATAATGTTGTTAATTTAGGTGATGTAGAATATGCAATTTTAGAAACTAGTGGGGAAGTAACTGTTATTTTAAAACCAGAAAAGAGAGGAACAATACCAGAAGATTTTAATATAGTGCCAGAATATGAAGGGATATCATATGATTTGGTAGTTGATGGAAGAGTTATGAATGAAAATTTAAAAAAATTGGGTAAAGATTATAAATGGTTAGAAAAACAATTAGTGCCATTTAAAATGAAGCCAGAAGAGGCTTTAGTTGTTACATTAGATGGTAAAGGTCAAATTTTTTGTCAAAAAAAAGAAGAAAAAAGAGGTTAAAAATGTTTAAGGAATTTTTTATTTGTGCAACTATTATATTAGTTATAATAATTGGAAATAGTGTTACACAAAGTTATAGTGTAAATTCAATTGAAGAGATGAATAATAATCTAAGAGAATTTAAAGAAATGATTATTAATAAAAGTGTAGATGAAATAAATCAAAATTTAGAAGAGGTAGAAGCAAAAGAAAAAGAGCTAGAAGAAAATTGGGATGAAATGTTTTCTGTTTTAGCTTATTATATAGAGCATGATGAGCTTGAAAAATTTGCTAAAAATTTAGAAAATTTAAAAACATATGTAACTGTAAAAGAATATGATAATGCAATAAAAGAGATAAATGAGGGGATATTTATATTAGAACATATAGAAGATAAATACTCTTTTAATTTACAAAATATATTTTAATAAATGATATTGATATATAAAATTTTTATTAAAAAACTACAAATCACAGCCAGTGTGGGCTGTGATTTGTAACATACAGTTTTAATTTTGCAAATTAGCTTGAGAATTTATTTTCGCATATGTTTTTAATTTTTTATAAACTAAATCATTAATCGTTCCAGAAGGGAATTTTCCATTTTTATCTTTTTTACCAGCAGGTACACCAGTTAAAATTTCAATACCTTCCTCAATTGTCGAAATAGCATATACATGGAATAAATCATTTTTTACTGCATCGATAATTTCATCAGACAATTGTAAATTGTCAACATTTTGAACAGGAATCATTACACCATGTTCTCCAGTTAGTCCACGCATTTTACAAATTTGGAAAAATCCCTCAATCTTTTCATTTACACCACCTATAGGCTGAATTTGTCCCTTTTGATTTACAGAGCCAGTAACAGCTATTGCTTGATTTATAGGAACACCAGAAAGACTAGAAAGTAATCCATATAACTCTGTGCTAGAAGCACTATCTCCATCAACACCATTGTATAATTGTTCAAAACAGATACTAGCTGTTAAGCATAAAGGAATATCTTGTGCAAACATTTCTCCTAAATATCCAGATAAAATAAGTACACCTTTTGAATGTGATGGACCAGATATTTCAACTTCTCTTTCTATATTAACAACTCCACTTTTTCCAGTATAAGTATTAACTGTTATTTTAGCAGGTTTTCCAAAAGTATAATCTCCTATACTCATAACAGTTAGTCCATTTAAAGTACCAACTTCAAATCCAGAAGTATTTATTAATAAAGAATTTTCTTTAATCATCTCAACATATTTAGAATCATATTTTTTTATTCTATTAATTCTCTCTTCTAAAGCTTTTTGGATAAAGTTTTCTGTAACAACTTTAGATCTAGAAAGTTTAGCCCAAGTTGCAGCTTCACCTACTACTTGTGTTAAATCATTGAAACGTGTAGAAATTTTATGATGACTACCAGCTAGTCTAGAAGCATATTCAACAAGTTTAGCCATTGCGTTTTTATCTAAGTGTGGCAAATTTTCATAACTGCAAAAACCATGAACAATACGAGCCAATTTATTTGCGTTATCAGCTGTTATAGGTGCATCATCTTCAAATTCTACTTTGATTTTAAATAATTTTCTAAAGTCAGAGTCCATTGCTAGTAGACTTTGATAAATAGTAGCATTTCCAATTAAAATTACTTTTAAATTAAGAGGAATAGGTTCAGGTTTTAAAGAAACTAAAACCATAGAAGATCTTTGGTCAGCAGTATTTTCTATACTTATATTTTTTACTCTTAGAGCTTTTTTCAAAGCTTCATAACACATTCCATTAGCAAGCAAATCTTTAGCTTGAAAAATTATATAACCTCCATTGGCTTTTTGCATTAACCCAGCTTTTAACATTGTATGGTCTGTCTTTAGAGAACCATAGAAATTTTCATATTCTAAAGAACCAAAAATATTATGATAAGAGTAATTGCTATCCATGATTACCGGAGCACCTTCTCTTGTAGAGTTATCAACAAATAAGTTTACTCTATAATTTAAAGTTGGATCTATTTTTCTAGTAGCAGGATTTTGTGGTATATTAGGATTGTTATGAGAAGAATCGTCTTCTAAAAAAGTAGAAATATTTCTTAATACATCTTGTTTTACATCTGTCAAAAATTTATTTATTTTTTTGTTTCTTTTATATTTAGATTTTAAATAATTAATATGGACATTTACTGTTAAAAGAGCAACATTAGATTGCCATTCAGATATTTTTTTATCAGATTGTCTTTCAATTTCTTTTATTTGTCCTATAACATTCATAATTTGTTCTTGTACAATTAGTGAATTTTCTTCATATTCACGTCTTATATTTTCTTCTAATTTATCGAATTCTTCTTCTTCAATTGGTTTACCATCAACTATAGGTGTCATGTATATTCCATTTTGAGCAGACTTGACTGCAAAATTATATTTAGCGGCATCAGAATTTAATTTTTCTAATAAAGCAGCTCTCTTTGTTTCAAATTCTTGTTTTATTAAAGCTTTTTCTTTTTCAAAGTCATCAGCATTAAAAGTTTTTTTGATATCCTTTTTTATTTCCTTAATAAATCCGTCCATTGCTTCTTTAAATTCTTTTCCATGACCTGCTGGCAATTCAACAGCAATAGGTTCATTAGGATTATCAAAATTATATATATAACACCAATCAGAAGGAACCTTCTTTTTCTTTGCAATTTTATCTAAATAGTTTTTAGTATACATGGTTTTTCCTACACCACTAGGTCCTTCTAAATATAAATTATATCCTTTAACATCTACCTGAATTCCAAACTCTAAAGCTTTAATACCTCTATCTTGTCCAATTCCTTCTTGAATAGATTCTAATTCTTCAGTAGTTTCAAATTTGAATATATCAGGTTTACAAGTCATTTTTAAATCTTTATAGTTTAATTCATTTTTATTTTTCATTTGTTACCTCCAAAATTTTTCTTAGTATTACCATTTTTGGTGTTTTTTATTTATATACAAATTAAATTTTATATTAAATAAAAGTTTTACTAACTTATTTTATATTAGTTAAATTAATTTGTAAATAAAAAATCGAGAAATTCATAAAATTTTCATAAAAGTATTGACAAAGAAAATAAAAACCTTTATAATTTATAAAGGTCAAGGATATAGATATGCAGGTGTAGTTCAATGGTAGAACCTCAGCCTTCCAAGCTGATGACGTGGGTTCGATTCCCACTACCTGCTCCATTAAGTAAAATCGTCGTACAAGATGAAAGTATTGATAAATCAACTGTAAAAGGTTGATTTTTTTTGTTGAATAGGAGGAAATCAAGTTTTTCCTATTCAACAAAATTATAATGTATAATTTAAGTAAATACTCATATATTTTGAATGTTAATGGGAATATCGTCTATCTTTTCAAAGTCTACTATAAAAAGAAAGAACTTTAGCTAAAAAGCTTGTATCCCAATAAGCTGAAATTTGCCAAAAGTAACATAAAGTGGTATAATAGTAGTATGTAACAAATAAAAATTTATTAATTTGGAGAAGGAGAGTTTTTTATGAAAAAACGGAATATTTTGAATTTTATGGTAAAGCATTTTATAATTTTAATAGTGTCTTTTACAGTCACTGTTATGTTGAGGCACTGTTATAGTACAATTTTATGGCCACTGGGTCTGGAATTGAAGTCCCCCAAACAAATAACAACAGAGGAGAATCAAATCAATGACGTTACTCTTCTATGTGAAGATGTAATGATACTCAAAGAAAAAGATAGTGTGCTAACAGGGATAATGGGGGTGGCATCTTTTGAAACAAATAATAAAATATATATGATGGGTCATAATGTACCCGGAAATATTTTAGGAAAATATGTCTATGAAGACGTAATCACTAATCAGGAAATTGGTGAAAATATTACCTATGGTAAAGTCATCTCCAATGAAAAATTAGGAGTTATAGCACAAAAAAGTCAATTTTTGGATATTGAAAAATATTCAAAAATAGAAATCTCCCAAAATATTCATCTGGGAGAGGCATATATCCTAAAACCTGATGATGGAGGATATGTCCAGTATCCAATCGAAATTGAATTTTTTGATGAAGAAAATGAGGATATATACTATTCTTCATCAGAGTTTGATTTTATAAAGGGAAGCAGTGGGTGCCCAATAATACAAAATGAGAAAATAGTTGGTATACATTATGCCAATCGGACAGCTGGGAAAAGTAATTTTGGAATAGCACATCCAATATGGAAGGTGCTTCCAAAGGTACTCTCCGAAACAAGCGACGATAATTCGTCGCTTGTTTCATCGATTAGGAAAACTTGATTTCCTATTCAAAAAAGAAGTTATAATATTTATAATTTCTTCAATTTAGCAACAAAAAAACCTTCATACAAATCACTTGGGCAAATACATAGAGTTCCTTTTATAGAAACTGGTAAAAGTAATGCATCAGAAAATATAGAAGTATCTATTGGAACAATTTCAATTTTTTTCATATCTAAAAATTTTTGTATATTTTGTTCATTTTCTTTAAAGAATATAGAACATGTAGAATATATCATTTCATGACCTGGTTTTAACAAAGATATAGCTTTTTCTAATAATTCAAATTGAGTTTTTACAGAACGATTTATTAGTTCTTCTGTAAACGTTTTTTCTAAATTTTTATTATAAATATTTAAAGTGCCACTTCCACTACAAGGAGCATCTAGCAAAATTTTATCAAAAGAGAAAAAATCATCTAATTTTCTAGAATCTGTAATCATAACATTAACGCGATTAGCACCTTGTTTTTGAATATTATATTTTAGCCTTTCTGCTCTAATTTTATTTTTTTCACAAGCAGTTATAAAAGAGGTATTATTAGAAAGTGCCAACATTTGAGTAGTTTTGCCTCCAGGAGCTGCTGCCATATCCAAAATATTTTCATTTTCTTTTGGAGAAAGTATAATAGGTGGAATCATAGAAGATAAACTTTGTAAATAAATTTCTCCATTTTTATAAATTTCTAAATTTTTAATTTGTTTTTCAGAAACATTTTTAATTATTAGAGCGTCTTTGTACCAAGATACATCTTTGTAAGAAATTCCCATAGAATCAAAAATATTTTTTATATTTTCAATGCTGTTTTTTAAACTATTTGCTCTTAAAGTTGCATATCTTTTTTGTGAGTAACCATTTATAATTGTATTAGTTAAATCATTTCCATATTGTTCTAATAATAAATTATATAAAAATTCTGGTATATAATCCATCTCTAAAATACTCCTTTCGAATAAAAGAATAATGTAATGTTAATTTTATATATCATACTATACAATGTGTAAATATGCAAAGAAAAAAACTTTCTTTTTAACATAAGAAAGTTTGCTATTGTTTTAATTTAATGGCTTTTCAAGAAGAAGAAATTGCATTGTCTTTGGGATAAGGTTTAAATATGTCAGTTCGATATAAAAGGTAATCAACACTTGTATTATAGAAATCAGCTAATTTGCATAATAATTCTAAGGGAATTGTTCTTTTATTAAGTTCGTAGTAAGAATAAGCAACTTGAGAAACATTTAAAATTTTACTTAATTCTTTTTGCGTTAAATCATTATCCTCTCTAAGATTTCTTATACGCGTTTGCATATTTTTTAAATCCTTTCTAAATAAAAATAATAAAAATGTCAATAATATAATTGAAACTAAAAAAATTATAAAATAAAACATACTGTTATATTGACATTTAAAACATATTGTTTTAAAATAAAAATAGTTAAAAAGCAGGAATACTAATAAAAGGAGGATTCAAATGATAAAAAATATAAGAAATATGGGGAAACAAAAGAAAGAAAAAAATCATAGTAAAGGTATAACATTAATTGCGTTAGTTATAACCATTATTGTTTTGTTAATATTAGCAGGAGTAACAATTGCAACATTAACAGGAGATAATGGAATATTATCAAATGCTA
>CALYAB010000059.1 GCA_944393395.1 uncultured Clostridia bacterium | reverse complement strand
AACTTTTGATCAAAGTTCTTTTCTAATACTTCTAATTTTTGGTCGAACTTCTTCTCTAATCTTTCCAACTTTTGATCAAAGTTCTTTTCTAATATTTCTAATTTTTGGTCGAACTTCTTCTCTAATCTTTCCAACTTTTGATCAAAGTTCTTTTCTAATGTTTCTAATTTTTGATCAAATTTTTTCTCAAGTTCCTCTAATTTTTGATCAATTTTTTTATCTAAATTATTTACTTTGTAATTTACTTCTTTTATTTCCTTTAATATTAATTCTAAAGTTTCCTGCATATTCCTCACCTCCTCGAATAAATTATTAGTGGTTGGATTAACCGAAAAAAATAAATGAACTAAAATTTCAACTTGAATAAAAACTATGAACAGATTATATTATCTTTTGTATGGAATGTCAATAATTTTATACAATTTTTGTTAAAATTTGTTAATAAATCTTACTATTCACACCTTCTAAAAGATGTTTATATATTAATGTTCCATAAATTTTTTGGCTCAATACGGAAAGTTAAGAATTTTCTCCAATCACATTCAAAATTTAATGAATATTAATATATCAACATCGTTTAAGGTAATTTCCGGCTGTAAATTGTAACAATAACTCAATGATTATTTCGAAAAAATTAATTTATATACTGTATATAAATTGTTTGAATAAGGAGGAATCTATGAACTTGAAACATAATTTTTTTATAATCAAATTAAAAAGAAATTATATCTCTTTAATATTTTTGGTATTTACATTATGTATTCTTATATTTTCAAGTTCTAATTTATCTGCTGTTAAAAATGGTATTTCACTATGGGCCACTTCTGTAGTTCCTTCTTTATTTCCCTTTTTCGTAGCAACAGAACTTTTAATGCATACCAATATTATTTATCAAATTGGAAATATTTTAAATATTTTTATGAAACCTTTATTTAATGTAAGAGGTGAAGGTGCTTTTGCGTTCATAATGGGAATTATTAGTGGTTATCCAATAGGAGCAAAAATAGCTACTAATTTTAGAAAAGAAAATATTTGTACTAAAGAAGAATGTGAAAGACTTCTTAGTTTTACAAATAATTCTGGTCCATTATTTATAATTGGCTCTGTTGGTATTTTAATGTATAGAAATACAATGATTGGAGTATTACTATTTATTACACATTTACTTGCTTCCTTATCAGTTGGATTTATTTTCAGATTTTGGAAAAAAAATAAAAACACTAAATCTCACATTTATTCAGAACACACCTATATAAACAAAAAAAATCAAGCTACTTTGTATAATCTTGGTGAAGTTCTTTCAGAAAGTATAATAAGCAGTATCAAATCTATTTTAGTAATAGGAGGATTTGTTGTCTTATTTTCTTCTATTATTTCTATATTAAAATCAAGTGGACTTACGCATTTAGTAGAAATTATATTAAAACCATTCTTCAATTTTATAAATGTAAATCCTACTTTTATAGAACCAATATTTACAGGTTTTTTTGAAATCACTAATGGAATTAGTAGTATTTCTAATATTGCATCTAAAAAACTTTCTATAAACATTATAATAACCGCATTTTTACTTGGTTTCGGAGGATTTTCTGTTTTATTACAAGTACTTAGTATTACTTCAAAAAGTGATTTATCAATAAAGCCTTATTTATATGGAAAATTATTGCATGGAATTATATCAGCCATTTATACATATTTATTTATAAATATATTTCCGTTTTTCAACTTTGATTTACTATAATTATGTAATATATTTTATTTATTATAAATATATTTAAACATTTAAATTGTTCAAATGGAGGTTTTTTTATGGAAAAAGATTTTAATTATTATCAACATCCCTTTATGGATTTTAATAATATGGGAAATAACAATTTTGATATGAACGAATTATATAAAGATCCTATGTTTAATCCAATTATGCAATATGAACAAGCTTTTAGTTATTATCGATATTTATGCATGCAAATGGATTACAAAATCAAATGCAAAGAATACGAAAAATTATGCAACTCCTCTCCCCACTATGACAAAAAAGAGAACAATAGCGGACATTCTTAAACATTTTCTTTATTTATAACATTTTAAAGTCCGCGTTTATTGTTCGTGCGCCAATTTTACTTTAGTAAAATTGTGTGCAACTATTAGAGCAAAGCGACGTTCTTGTATAGGAAAAATGCATAGAGTGTTTCTATGCATTTTTTCACATCTACAAATCTTTATCTAAAATTATACTAAAAAGAAATATGCCAAAACAATAATTCCTAATATAATTCTATAATATCCAAAAACTTTAAAATCATGTTTCTTTATATAATTCATCAAAAACTTAATGACAAACATAGAAATAATAAAAGATACAAACATGCCTATTAACAAAATAATAATCTCTGCACTAGTAAAAACAAGACCAAATTTCACTAATTTTAACAAACTAGCTCCTAACATAGTTGGAATCGCTAAGTAAAAAGTAAATTCTGCTGCATTTGGTCTTGATAATCCAATTAGTAATCCACCAATAATAGTTGCTCCTGAGCGTGATGTTCCTGGAAATATTGCAGCTAATAATTGAAATATACCTATTATCATTGCATCTTTATATGTAATTTCTGAATTTTTATCTTTTGAACCTTTTCTATTTTTATTCCAATTTTCTATAATAATAAATGCAATACCAAAAACGATTAAAGCAATTGCGATGCATGTTGGATTATAAAATAAAGCTTCAAAAACCTCATCAAATAATAATCCTATAATCGCTGCTGGAATACATCCAACTAAAATCTTTCCCCATAAATTCATAATATTTTTATCAAAATAAGATAAAAATCCTGTTTTCTTTATCGCTTTATCTTTATTTTTTGTAAATGGCCATATTTTTTTGAAATATATTAGAACAACTGCTAAAATAGCTCCTAATTGTATAACTACTTGAAACATTGACCAAAATTCTGGTGAAACTTTTTCAAATTTTAAAAACTGTTCTACTAGTATCAAGTGCCCTGTGCTACTAATTGGCAACCATTCTGTAATTCCTTCTACTATTCCAAATATAATTGATTTTATAATATCTAAAAACATCTTTTCCTCCTTTATAATTTGTAGCTTTTTTTAATACATTGTTTTATAATTTCCTTCATACATTTTGCTGATGTAATTGGAGCAAATTTTCCGTGGTAATCCCAAAGCTTCTATAAAATTAAGATTTTCTCTTTCTACTATATTTCTATCTATTCCATATGGTTTAGATGCCAAATCTATTATTAAAGTTTCTTTTCTTATTTCCTTTAATTCCTCTTCTAAGATTATCTTTGGAATTGTGTTTATAATCACATCATATTGTTTTAATTTTGAACCATTATTTTTCATACTTTCAATATCAATTGTTTCATATCCATATACCATAGCCCAAGCTTTTTCAACTTCATTTGTTATTACACATGTTACATTTGTTGACAAAGCTTTTAGTTTATATGCTAAAACTTTACCTATTCTACCAAATCCCAGAATTAAAATATTACTACCTTGTAATATTTTTTTTGTATGTTTAAATATAATTTCAATCGTTGCTTCTGCTGTAGGAATTGCATTTAAAACCGCAAATTCCTCTTTTTTCATAATATCGATAACATTGTTATTTTTACTTTTCATTTTTTCCACAATATCATTATCAATATTACCTGCAAATATTGTTTTATTTTCTAGCTTTTCGATTAATTCTTTTATTTCTATATTTCTGTCAGAAAATGGCATGTTTAATGTTACTTTATCTCTTGTAAATGGTATTGGAAAAATTATAATATCTGAATTAGAAATCATTTTGTCATATTCTTCAAATTCTTTGAAATTTTCTAATTTTTTAAAACCATATATTTTTACTTCATTCTTTTCTTTTGATAATAATTGGGCTAGAAAAAAATTCCTTAAATCTCCTCCAATAATACAAAACTTCATAAAAAACCTCCTGAACTAGTGGTTTGTAAGTATATAATAAAAATCTACTCCTTAAAAGATATATAAACAGTTTTCAACACACTACATACTTACTCTTAACAAACCATCCTTATAAATTATAGTTATATTTTAAGATTTTATGAATGTATTTAACATATAAACCAGTAATAATTCTATGAAAGCTGATTTCATTTATACAAATACCCATTTACCTCACTTTTGTCTTTCATCTTGTTCTTGTTCTTTTTCTAAATCTTCTAAATTAATTTTTCTACTCTTTTTCTCTTTTATATCTTTTTTTAATAAATCAATATCACTGTAACTTAAATGTCTAGTAATATCCACCATTTCTTCTAAATGTTCTTTAACCTTTATTTCTTTTTCAGTTAATTTATTCTCTTTTTCTTCTTCTCCTTCTAAATTAAATGGTATTGAAATTCTTGCCATTACAGGTATAAATAAAGGTTCTTTTTTTACTTTATCTACTATTTTTTTAGAGTTAATATCAATAGCAGTATTTACATATTTTATAGCTGTTTCTTTATCACCTTTTATTAAATATATCTTTGCTAATTCATAATAACCATCTGCTGATAACTCTTCTTCTTCGATTGCTTCTAAAAATCTCTTTTCTGCTTCTTCTAAATCTTTGTAAATTAAAGCAATTTCAGCTAAGGAATACTTTGCATTAAATAATAATGAATTAATCTCAGCTGCCTTTTCATAACAAATCTTTGCATTCTGAAAATCGTTTAGCATTGTATAAGCAATAGCTAAATTATAGTTTATTTCATAACTTACAGGATTATATTTTAATGCTTCTTGATATACATTTACTGCTTCTTTGTACATTTCTTTTGAAATTAAAATATCTCCTAATAATTCTGTTGCTTCATACATGTCTGGCTTTTTATCTAATAAATTAAATAACATTTGTGTTGCTTCATCTTTTTTATCCAAGTTATTCAATAATTCTGCAACTTTATAATAAGAATCATAATCTTTTTTATTTATATCAATTGCTTGTACATACTCATCAATTGCTTTTCTCATTCCACCTTCTTTTTCATATAACTCTGCTAGCATTTTATGTCCTTTATAGCTATCAGGTACTTTTGAAATTAAATTTAATAAAGCCTCTTTTGCCTTTTTATCATTTCCAACCATTAAATAAAATCTTGCTCTTGTTACACTAATAATTTCGATTAAAGTTGTTCCTCTAATTTCTAGTATTATTACAATTCCTGGTATTACTACTGAAAATACATATTTTAAAATATTTAAAAACATATTTAGTTCTATTGCAAATGAAAACTCTATAAAATTTAATGCAATTCCTATAGCTTCTAGTATTAGTATTACTACATAGCTAGTATCGTTGTTTTTTATCATTTTAAAAAACATATATACAAAAATTGCTAGTGAAACGACTGTAAATATTAATTGCTCAACTATCATTTTGAATCTCCCTTTTTTTCTAATTTTATCCTAACTTCTTTATTGCATTTCTTGCCATTTCATCACATCTATTGTTAAATTCATTATCACTATGTCCTTTTACTTTTATAAATTTAACTTTATGTATCTTTGTTAATCCATATAGCTCTTGCCATATTTCTTTATTTTTTACTGGCTCTTTTCCTGAAGTTCTCCAATCATTTTTTATCCAATTGTATATCCATCCTTGATTAAAAGCATTTACAACATAAGCACTATCACTATATACTTCAACTTCACAAGGAAATTTTAATAATTTAAGACCTTCAATAACAGCAGTTAATTCCATTACATTATTTGTAGTATCTTTTTTTCCACCTGATATTTCCTTTTTATTTTCTTTGTACATTAAAATAGAGCCCCAACCACCTGGTCCAGGGTTTCCTGAACAAGCTCCGTCTGTATATATGATAACTTTTTCCATAATTCCCCCTATTAATATATTCCCATTGTCTTTTGCTAATTTTTATGATAACATTATATCAGTAATTTTTAAATTATACAATATTTTCAGAAAGGAAGTTGAAAAAATGAGTAAAGTTCTTGGAATAATAGCTGAATATAATCCATTTCATAATGGACATTTATATCATTTACAAAAATCTCTGCAAGATACAGGTTCTTCATATTCAATTGCTATTATTAGCGGAAACTTCACTCAAAGAGGCTCAACTTCTTTAGTTAACAAATGGACTAAAGCAGAAATTGCTTTAAAAAATGGTATAGATTTAGTAATAGAACTTCCTTTATTATATTCAATATCAAGTGCTGAAAATTTTGCTGAAGGTGCTATTAAAATATTAAACTCTTTAAAAATTGTAGATTATATTTCTTTTGGTTCTGAATCTGGAGATATTTCTATTTTAACTTCAATTGCTGACGTTTTATACAAAGAACCAAAAGCTTATAAAAATATATTATCTCATGAACTACATAAAGGACTATCTTTTCCCAAGGCACGTGAAAATGCTTTGCTTATGTATTTAAATGATATCAGAAAATTTTCAAACGTCCTTTCTTCTCCTAATAATATATTAGGAATAGAATATTTAAAAGCTTTAAAAAAATGTAAAAGTAATATCATACCTTTTACTATTGAAAGATTTGACGCTGGATATAATGACACTACATATACAGGAAATATCGCAAGTGCTACAGCAATAAGAAATATTGTAAAAAATAATGGTTGGGATATTTTACGAAAAGTTGTCCCAGAAAATACATTTTCTCTTCTTTTAGAAAATGTAAAGGTTGGACATGTCGTTCCTGATTTATCTGTTTTTGAAAAACAAATCATTTATAATTTAAGGAAAATGTCAACTAGTCAAATTGCAGAACTTCCTGATGTGAATGAAGGTTTAGAAAATGCTATAAAAAATGCTGCCAACTCTTGTAATAGTGTTGTAGAATTCTTAAATATTATCAAATCAAAAAGATATACAAATACGAGACTTCAAAGAATTTTGCTATATTCTTTATTGGGAATTACAAAAAAAGATATGGAATTGTCTAAAAAAGTGATCCCTTATGTTAGAATTTTGGGATTTAATAATAAAGGAAAATATTTAATTTCAGAAATAGCTAGGGCAAACCCTAAATTAGAAATTATTACTTCTGTTAAAAAATATATGGATACTAGTAATAATAAAACTTCTAAATATATTTTAGAGAAAGATATTTGGGCTACAAATGTATATACTATTGGATATGAATATGATTCTTGGACTAATTTAGATTATACTCATAAACTAGTACAATAGGGACGTGCTAAAATGGACAAAAAATGTCCATTTTGGCACGTCCCTAATTGACCAATTAACCTACTTAGTTATCCATTTTACTAAGTTTAAATTTGCTGGTTCTAATAACATTTCATGTCTTGGCATAACTCTAAATGTATAACCATAATTTCCGCCTGTTGTTAATTCTATTTTTGTTGTATAAAAATATCTTCTATTTTCTTCGTCAGCTTCTTGTAATTGCATTGGAATAATGCTTACATTTTCTACAACACCATTATCTAATATTTTTCCATAATACGCTTCTACTGTAACATTATTTACATCTATATTTGGAAGTTCTACTTCACATCCTACTTCTATATTATTTCCAGCATCTATAGTAATATTATCAAAGTTATTATTTTCTTGAGTTATTTTAATATCTTTCCAATTTTCAATCAAATCTTTTTTCCATGCATTATATGCTGCCACATTATCTATATTCTCATAATATTTTTTTGTAAGATTACATAATGGAATATATAATTCATTTGTATAATCAACTAACATTCTTGATGTACTATATTTTCCTCCTGTTGTCATAATTGAATTTTTCATTATTTCCATCCATCTTTTTGATATTCCATTTTTATCTCTATCATAATATGTAGGAATAATTTTTTCTTCTAAAGTATGATACATACTTTGACTATCTGCCATATCTTGCGCTTCATAAGAGTCATATTCTGCATTTGTTCCAATTGTCCATCCATTATTTTGTGTATATCCTTCAGCCCACCATCCATCTAGTACACTAAAGTTTATAACTCCATTTACAGATGCTTTTTGTCCACTTGTTCCAGAAGCTTCCATAGGTCTTCTTGGATTATTTAACCATACATCTACACCACTTATTAAATATCTTGACATAGCAATATTATAATTTTCTAATAAGAATATTTTTCCCTTAAATTGTGGCATCATAGATACTTCATGAATATATTTTATTAAGTCTTGTCCTTCTTTATCTGCTGGATGAGCTTTTCCTGCAAATATTAATTGAACTGGTTTTCCAGCATTATTCATTATTTGTGTCATTCTTTCAATATCTTTAAATATTAATGTTGCTCTTTTATATGTTGCAAATCTTCTTGCAAAACCTATTGTTAATGCATCAGGATTTAATTTTGATACAATCTCATTAATTTCTTCATAACTATATCCAGATCTTCTTAATCTTTCTGTTGTATTTTCTTTTACTAAATTAATTAATTTTCTCTTTCTTTCTACATGTGCACTCCATAATTTATCATCAGGAATATTTTTTATTTTTTCCCATACATAATCATGATGTATATTGTCTTGCCAATATGGTATTAAATATTTATTATATAATTCTTTTAATTTAGGTGCAAGCCATGAACAAGTATGAATTCCATTTGTAACATATCCAATTGGTGATTCATTTGCAGCAATATTTGGCCATACTTCACTAAATAATTCTCTAGAAACTGCTCCATGTAATTTACTAACACCATTTTTCTTACCTGCAATCTTTAATGCCAATATTCCCATGTTAAATCCTTTATCTAAATCAGGCCCTGGTTTCATTCCTAGTTTTAAGAATTCTTCTCTTGTAATTCCTAGTCTTGGCCAGAAGTCTTTAAAATATTTCTCAACTAATTCTATTGGGAATATATCATTTCCTGCTGGTACTGGTGTATGTGTTGTAAATACAGTTTTTGAACTTGCAATATCTTTTGCAACTTCAAATGAAACTTGCTTTTCTTTTATTATGTTTTTTATAATTTCTAAATTCAAAAACGCTGAATGTCCTTCATTCATATGATAAACAGTTGGTTTTAATCCTAGATATTTTGTAAGTAAGTTAACTCCTGCCATACCTAAAACAATTTCTTGCCTAATTCGCATTTCTTGGTCTCCACCATATAATTTTAAAGTAACATCTCTATCTTCTTCATTGTTTTTAGGTATATCTGAATCTAATAAATATAGTTTTACTCTTCCTACATTTATTTGCCAAACTTTTAGATATAATCTCCTTTTTGGGAATTTAACATATATTGTTAAATCATCACCTTTATCATCTTTTACTGGATTAATTGGTAAATCATATAAATCTATACTATTATATTCTGTCTCTTGTTGACCATATCCATTAATTTTTTGATTAAAATATCCATGTTTATATAATAATCCTACTCCTACTAGTGGGATTCCTAAATCACTTGCAGATTTTAGGTGATCTCCTGATAATATTCCAAGTCCACCTGAATAAATTGGTATAGTTTCATCTAATCCATATTCAGCTGAAAAATATGCAATTAAATCTTTTTTGTTTCCTGGATATTTATTTGAAAACCATGTATTTTTACTATTCATATAGTTTTCAAAATTTTCTGTCACTTTGTCATATTCTTTTAAGAATGCAATATCTTTTGAGACTTTTTCAAGTCTATCTTGTGATACTTGTTTTAAAAATTTTATTGGATTTTTGCTACATTGTTCCCATAAATCCATATCTATTTTTTGGAATAGTCTTAGAAATTCTGTATTCCAAGCCCACCATAAATTGTTTGATATTTCTCCTAATTTTTCTATTCTTTTTGGTAATTGTGGATTTACCGTTATCCTATTAAATACATACATCTATATTTCCTCCTTAGTAATTCTCTTTATTTTTTCTCGTAGTTGTATTTTATTTTACATATACATTATCTATTAAATAGATAAAAATGTCAAACCTTTTTTATAAAAATTTTGAACTTTAAAAATTTTTATAGACATACAACAAAGAACATTTTTTATTTCTTCTTGCATGTCTATATTTTATTCAAATATTGGATATCCATCTTCTCCTATTTTCCACTTTTTCCAATCAGTTGGATATTGCCCTTTTTCATTTTTATATGAATTTAATAGATTTACGAATTCATTTTTATCTAATACACTTATATCTGTAATACTATTCTCATCTTCTACTTTACCTGTAACTGTAGAATTATAATAACAATTTTTTATCGTTTTATCTCCAATTGCATAACATTTTCTTGTAGACTCTAATTCACCCATATTATAGCAATTATTTATATATGTTCCACCTATCCCTTTAGAATGTACAGATGTATTCATTTCTCCTTCTGTAATTATATCTCCTATATTATAGCAATTATTAATTGTTGCTTCATCATACTCATATGCCATAATTCCTCCGCTTCTCACTGTTTTTGATTTTACATTTCCTTGGTTAGAACAATTTGTAATTTCTATTTTTCCCGCTGACTGAGCCACTATACCCGCTGAATTGTTTTTCCCCTCTATATTTCCAACATTATAGCAATTTATGATTTTTTTTGCAAAACTTCCGGCAATCCCTCCAGCCCAATAAGTCTCTGAATAAATATTTCCTGTATTAGAACAATTTTCTAGTAATATAGATTGCCATCCACCATCACCTACAATTCCTCCTGCAGTATTTTTAGCAGTTACTGAAGCCTGATTAATACAATTTCTTATAGTTGCCGCGCCATTAGCAATAATTCCTCCTGCATTATTTTCAGTTGATATTATTGAACCACTTATTTTTATATTTTCTACTGTGGCTTGAAATACTCCACCAAATAGTCCCGCATTATTAGGAGTATTTACAT
>CALYAB010000058.1 GCA_944393395.1 uncultured Clostridia bacterium | reverse complement strand
AGTGTAAAACAAAGAAAAATAGAAAAAGGAGAATATCAAGCAGGAATACCACCATATGGATATAAAAAAGATAAAGAAGTAAAAAATCATTTAGTGCCAGATGAATATAGTTCGCAAATAGTAAAAGAAATATTTGATATGTATGTAAATAAAGGAATGTCAACAGTAAAAATAGCAGATGAATTAAATAGAAGAGAAATAGAGCCACCAGCCATGTATTTAAAAATACCTACATATATGAAAAGAAAAAGTGTAAATCCAAATGGAAAATATGTGTGGCTAAGGGCACAAATAGGAAAAATTTTAAGAAATGAAGTTTATCTTCGGAAGCGTAGTTGGAAGAAAATTTCAGAAAGTAAGTCATAAAATAGCAAAAGTAAGATGCACAAAAAAAGAAGAACATATTGTCCTAGAAAATATGCATGAGCCAATTATAGATATTGAAACATGGAATAAAGCACAGGATAAACTAAATAGATATTCAAAAACAAGAGATAGGAAATATGATCATCCGCTTAAAGGATTAGTACATTGTGGAGAATGTGGAAATAAAGCAACTTTAAGATGTCGAGAAGAAAAAAGAAAAAATGGAACTGTTTGGAGGGCTACATATTTTATTTGTTCTAAAAGAAATAATTATAGCAAACTATGTGATTGTAAGCAAATTTCAGCAAATTTAATAGAGGAAGCGGTAAATGAAAAAATAAAGGAAGAAATACAAAAAATAAATTTTTCAGAAAAGGAATTAAAACAGGTATATGAACAAGCAGAAAAAGAGGCTAAAAGCAAAAGTAATTTATTGCAAACAAAGTTACAAGAATTAAATCAAACATTGAAAAATATAGAAAATACAATTGAAGAAATATATCAAGATAAAATAAATAAAATTATACAAATAGAAGATTTTAAAATAATTTATGAAAAAAAGCAGAAAGAACGAAATAAAATTTTAAAACAAATAAAAGAGACAAAAGAACAATTTGAAGAAACTAATAAAAAAACTCCAGAAATAAATTTTGAGGAAATAAAACAAATTGCAAAAGAGTTCTTAAAAATGGAAAAGTCAAATAAAATGATATTAGAAAAGCTAATTGAAAAAATTGAATTTGATAAAGAAAAAAATATAAAAATCAAATTTATATTTCAAAATTATCCTAACGTTAGGATGAAATAACTATATTAAGAAATTAAGAAGCGGTTAATCAATCGCTAAAAAATAGACATTAAGAAATGAGGAAATCATACAGTTAATCATAAAAGCATGCCAAGTTTAACAGAAGAAGAAATAAAAAAAGAAGTCATGGATTTGCATCAAGGTGTATATGAAAAATTTGGTTATGAAATGAAATACATAAGACCGCCTAAAGGAGAATTTAGCGAAAAAACATTACTAGCTACAAATTCGTTAGGATATAAAACTGTTATGTGGTCATTTGCATATGAAGACTGGAATGAAGATAGTCAACCAGATGAGGGAAAATCAAAAGAAAAGATAATTAATAATTTGCATAATGGAGAAATAATGTTGTTACATGGAAATTCAAAAACCAATACTAATATTTTAGATAGTGTTATAAAAGAAGCTAAAAGCATGGGATATGAATTTAAATCTTTGGATGAATTTGAATGAAAATCTATACCATAAAACTCTAAAAGAAATGGAAGGAATGTGGTAAAAATGAAAAAAAACAGAATGAGTAAATTAAATAAAATACTAGAAATTCCCGAAGAAGTATATTCAGATGTGCCTAAGATTTCATTAGTTGGATTTGATGAAATGATAATAGAAAACTACAAAGGAATTTTAGAGTATGAGGAGTTCTTTGTGAGAATAAGTACATATCATGGGATTATAAGTATAAATGGATATAATTTAAATTTAGAAACAATGACAAATGATGACATAAGAGTAACTGGAAAAATAGAAAGTTTGGATATTGAAAGAGTAACAGATTAAATATAAGGAGAGTCTAATGATAATAAAAAGAATTATAAATTATATATATGGATATTTGAGAATAATAGTAGAAGGATATTATATAGAAAGATTTATAAATATATGTAGAAATAAAAAATATACAATGTGGAATATAAAGAAAAATAATGATATAAAAATATCTTTAAATATAGAAATAAAAAATTATAAAGAGATTTGTAGAGTGGCTAGGAGTACACATTGTAAGGTAAAAATAAAAGCCAAAAGAGGACTTCCATTTCTTATTAATAAATACAAAAAAAGAAAAATATTTGTATTATTTTTATTAATAATAGCTTTTGCTATATTCTTAAGTTCTAATTTTGTATGGAATATAGATATAATAGAAGAAAATGGGGCAGAAATAGAGAATATAATGGAAGATATAAATCAAGCAGGATTAACAATAGGAGAATTCAAGGGAAATGTAAATACAAAAGAAATAATAAATAAAGTTAGATTAGATAGAGATGATATTGCTTGGATGGGAATAGAATTGAAAGGAACAAATGCTATAGTAAAATTAGTAAAAGCAGAAGGAAAACCGAATATAGTTGATGAAGATGAATATTGTAATATAGTATCTGATAAAAATGGAGTAATAACTAAAATAAATGCACAAAACGGTACGGCAAATGTAAAAGTAGGAGATACAATAAGTGAGGGAGATATTTTAATAAATGGATGGATGGAAGGAAAATATACGGGAGTTAGATATGTTCATGCAAAGGGGGAAATAGAAGCAAGAGTTTGGTATACAAAAAATAAAACAATTGAATATAATACTACGG
Organism: uncultured Clostridia bacterium; assembly: GCA_944393395.1. GTDB lineage: Bacteria > Bacillota > Clostridia > TANB77 > CAG-508 > CAG-269. Next base: position 8,345 of record CALYAB010000058.1, on the reverse strand, counting down.
AAAAGCACAATACAGGAAACACAGAAACTAATTATGGAATAAAAATTAATAATTTTAAAATAAATTTTCCTAAAGGGGTTTCAAAATTTAAATTTTATGATACAATAGAAACGGAAAGTAAAATGAAGATATTTTCTAACTTCTATTTGCCAATTTCCGTAATAAAAACAACCAATCAGGAGTATGAAGAAGTTAAAAAAACATATTCAGTAGAAGAAGCTAAAAGCTTAGGGATACAAGAAATAGAACAGGAATTGGAAAGTGAGATAGAAAATAAAAATAATATTGTAAACAAAAATATAAATACTTATGAAAATGAAAATAGTATAGATATTTATGTTACATATGAAGTACTAGAGAATATAGGGACTAATGAAAAAATTGTGTTTTGAAGGGATGATAATATATGGAAGAAAAGAGCTTGAGAATTACAGGAACAGACAAAACATTTTTCAATAAAATAACAAAAACATTGACAAAAATGTTAATACCAACCAAAATAGGAATTAATGGGATGTTAATTTCTATAAAAAGAAACAACTTGCTAAAAGTATTTGAAAATTATCAAAATAGTAACGAAAACTATAACGAAAAAGAAGCAGAAAAGAAATATGAAACTGCATATCAAGGATATTTAGAAGCACTTGATAAATATGTAATGGATTCTATATATAAAAAAGTAAGAAATAATACAGCATCAGAATTTGAAAGAGAAGCATTATCTAAATATTATGAAGTTGTTAGTTTAAAAGAAAATGAATTTGTAGAATACAAAAATAGAAAACAAAAATATCTATTAGAATTAGATAATGACGGAGTTCAATTATCTGGAAAAGAAAAACTAATATCAAGATATAATGAGTTTTATGTATCAAAAATGGATACATTATATAAAGCAATATTAAAGAATTATTCTATAAAACTTGCAGATACGACAAATACTTATGAAGCGTCTAAAGAGTGGATATATACAAAAATATTTTATACATTAGAAGAATACATTCAAAATATTTTATCTTTAAAAATAAGAATGAATAAAGATGAAGAAATAAAAGATGTAATGAAAGAATATGAAAATTACCAATCATATACAATAGGAAAATTAGATACTAAAGATAATATAGAAAAAAATGTAGCATTATTAAGTATTAGTAGAAAATTATTCACACATAGTTTACCATTAATAGTAGCTATACAATGTTATGAAAAATTGCTAAAAGATGCTAGAGTTTTAGTACAAGACACCAAAATAGCAGTAAAAAGAGAAAAAGCTTATAGTATGCTTATTAATTTATTTGAAGACTATAATGTAAAACTATTATCAACAAAAGTATACTGGGAAAATGCAAAAGAGAGAGAAGAATTTAAAAAATTTTGGAATCAATATAAAGAAGTATGTAAGTTAAAAGAAACAAATTTCATAGAATATGTAAGGCAAAAAGAGATATTGTTTATAAAAAATGACATGAAAAAAATAAACCAAGATAATATAAAAACAGATTATAGTAAATTAATAAAGTATTACAAAAGAAAATTAATTGATTATGGAGCAATGCGAGAGTTAAAAAATTCTTATATTTCAGAGGGAAAATATATAAAAAAGATGAAGGAAGTAGCTTGAAATGTGTAAATATGAAATAGTATATAAAGATATTAAAGAAGAACCAACATATGAAGCAATAGTAAAAAAAGTTTTTGATAAATGTTTTGAAGAAGAAAATTTACAAAATTCAAAATTATATATTACAGTAACATTTACAAATTCTGAAAATATACGAAAAATAAATAAACAGTATAGAAATATTGATAAAGCAACAGATGTTCTTTCTTTTCCGCTATATGAAAAACAAGAATTAGATAAAAAGATAGAACAACAAGAATTTTTGCATGAAGATGTTTTAGGTGATGTTGTAATATCAATAGAAAAAGTAGAAGAACAAGCAAAAGAATATGGACATAGTTTTGAGAGAGAATTAAGTTATATGTTAGTTCATGGGTTTTATCATTTAATGGGATATGATCATATTGAAAAAGAAGATAAGAAAAAAATGAGAGAAAAAGAAGAAAAGATACTAGACATATTAAAGATATCAAGATAAAAGAAGGGAGATACACTTATGCAAAGTGAAAAAGGTGGAGTGAAAGTTTTAATTACAATATTAGTTGTTTTAATAATAGTAGCAGGAGTTGTATTAGCATATAAAATTACTCAAGACAAAAATAATACAGAAACTATTTCAGAAGAAAATCAACCAGTAGCAACAACAGAAGAAAAGCAAGTGCAAATATTCCAGGGGAATGACAGACCTATAGCTGTAATGATTGATAATCATAGTGATGCTTGGCCACAAGCAGGTTTAAACCAAGCATATATGGTATATGAAATAATAGTAGAAGGTGGAGAAACTAGATTAATGGCTCTTTTTAAAGGGGTTGATTTAAATAAAATAGGACCAGTAAGAAGTGCTAGACATTACTTTATTGATTATGCTATGGAAAATGATGCAATATATGTTCATTTTGGACAAAGCCCACAAGCACAAAGTGATATAAAAAAATATAGCATAGCAGATATTAATGGAATAGCTGAAGATGGGACTACTTTTTGGAGAGTAAAAGACAAAGCATCTCCTCATAATGCTGTTACAAGTACAGCAAAATTATTAGAATCAGCAAAAAGTAAAAATTACAGAACAACTTCAACAGAAGAAAGTGTATTAAATTATGTGACAGATGAAGTTAATTTAGAAGAAGGGCAAGACGCAAAAACAGTCACAATACCACATTCAGACCTACAAACAGTAGAATACGAATATGATGAAGAAAATAAAGTATATGTAAGATATGCAAGAGGACAAGAACAAACAGATTGGGATACAGATAAAGCAATAACAACAAAAAATATAATAATTACATTTTGCGATAACTATACTTTATCAGATTCAGAAAACAAAGGTAGACAGGGATTAAAAAATATAGGAACTTTTAATGGATATTATATTACAAATGGTAAAGCTATAAAAATACAATGTATAAAAAATGCAAGAGATGAACAAACAATATATCAAGATATGCAAGGAAATGAAATAAAAGTAAATGATGGAAATACTTTTGTTAATATATGTTCAACTAATGCAGTTGTAGAAATACAAGGAGCATCAGGAACTACATCAACTAACAATACTGTAAATTAAATAGAGAAAGGGATAAGAATTATGAATGTATATGATACAGCAAATAAATTAGCAACAGAAATAAAACAATCAGAAGAATATGTGAACTATAAAATGGCTAGAGAAGCCTTAGCATTAAAGCCAGACTTAAAGAAAAAAATAGGAGAATTTGAAGTAGCAAGATATGATGCTCAATTAACTCAAATGCAAACTGGTAAAGAAGATGAAGAAAAAACAAATAAAATGAAAGAGCTATATGCAGATCTTATACAAATAGATGATGCAAAAAAATATTTCGATGCAGAAGTGAAATTTAATATTGTATTAGCAGATGTAAATAAAATAATTGGTGAAGCTGTGAGGGATGTTATGCAATAATATAAGAAATAGAAGGATAGTATATGGAATATTTAATAATAATAATATTTTTAATAATTATATTGATAATTTTAAAAAGACTATTTGGGTATAATAAAAAGGAAATAGAAAAAATAGCTAAAAATAAAGAATTGGATGAAATTGCAAAGAAATATCCTGATAATTTAGAAATGTGCAAAGAATATTTGAAAATGCTAAAAAATGAGGAAGTAGTTGTGGAAGAGGATAAAAAGGCAACTAGTTCTTTATATATAGCTATATCAAATAAAATTGTGATAGCAGATGTTAAAGATAGTTTTACAAGAATACAAACAATAGCACATGAATGCTTACATTCGATACAAAATAGAAATATATTGTTGTTTAATTTTGTGTATTCTAACATTTATATAATATATTTTATAGTTATATCATTATTAGCAATATTAAAGATACTTCCATATAAGATGATGTTTTTATCAATTTTGATTATTGGAGGATTAGTATATTATTTTGTAAGAAGTTATTTAGAAAATGATGCAATGATTAAAGCAAGATTTTTATCAAAAGAATATATGGAAAAGAAAAATATTTCTAGCCAACAAGAAATAGATGATGTTATTGATAGTTTTGATAAATTGAATAATATTGGGATAAAAAGTGTTAATTATGTGTTACTTTTAAGTTTGATAATTGAATTTATAATATTTTGTGTTATATGTATGATAAAGTGAAAGAAGGAAGCAAATATGTTATGCTTCTTTTTTTAATAGAAAAACTTGATTTTTCTATTAAAAAAACGTTGCCTCGCTTTAACGAACAGAAAGCAACTAATTGTTACAGTTTACAGCTTATAAAATGATATATCAACATCTTTTAGAATAATTTTTGACTGTGAACTGTAATAACTAATTGAATGAGCAGTATAAAAGAATAAAAAAATCTTGCAATATTGTACAATTAAAGATATAATATAATCGTTGATATATCGAATTGAAAGGATGTTTAGAAAATGAATAAAACAAAAAGAAAAATTTTTGAAACATCAATGAAATTATTTGCTGAAAAAGGATATGATGCAACAAGTATAGAAGAAATTACTGCAACTGTGGGTGTGGCAAAAGGTACTTTATATTATCATTTTTCAAGCAAAGAAGAGATTTTTAATTTTTTAATAGAAGAAGGTATGAAACTATTACAAAATAGTATAGATATAAAAACAGCTAAATATGATAATTATATAGACAAATTAAAAGCAGTTATATTAATACAAATAAAAATTGTTATGAAATATGAAGATTTAATAACAATTCTATTAAGCCAGTTTTGGGGAAATGAAGCAAGAAATCAAAAATGTCAAAAACATATTTATGATTATATAGATAAAATTGAAAATATTGTAAAAGAAGGAATAGAGAAAAAAGAGATAAAAGAAGGAGATCCAAAGGTGATTGCATCTGAGATATATGGATTAATATGTTCAGCATTAGTATATAAATTAAGGAATGAAAAAGAATTTGATATAATGCATCTATATAAAGAATTTGAAAATACAGTAATTGAGGGACTAAAAGTAAAATAAATATTTGTTGATTACAATTTATGAAAGGAATGGGGATAAATGAGAGAACCAATACATAAGTGTATGAAATTTACAGATTTAAGAGATATGCTAGAAAAGTCAGGAGAAGCTTATGGAGATAGACCAGCATATATTTTTAAAACTGAACAAGAAGGTGTGTTTAAAGAAATTTCTCATAAAGAATTTAGAAATGATATAAAAGCATTGGGAACAAAATTGGTAAATATGGGATTGAAGGATAAAAGAATTGCTGTAATATCAGAAAATAGATATGAATGGGGAATAGTCTATTTAGCAGTTGTTACAGGAACAGGAATAATTGTTCCATTGGATAAATCTTTACCAGATAACGAAATTGAAAGTTTGATAGTACGTTCAGAAGTTGAAGCGATTTTTTATTCTAAGAAATATGACGAAGTTATGAATAAAATTAAAAAAGAGAATAATACAAAAGTTAAATATTTTATCTCCATGGATTTAGAAAAAGAAGAAAATAAAGTTTATTCAGAAAATGAGTTAATAAAACAAGGAAAAGAATTATTAGAATCAGGAGATAGAGAATTTTTAGATGCAAAAATTGATGCAGACAAAATGTCAATAATGTTATTTACATCAGGAACAACAGCAATGTCAAAAGCAGTTATGTTGTCTCATAAAAATATATGTGCAAATTTAATGGATATTGCATCAGTTATAAAAATAGATGAGAATGATATATTTTTATCATTTTTACCATTACATCACACATTTGAATGTACTGTTGGATTTTTATACCCAATATCAAAGGGTGGAGCAATTGCATTTTGTGAAGGTATAAGACACATTGCAGAAAATATAAAAGAATATAAGGCTACAGCAATGATATCTGTGCCAATTCTTTTCGAATCAATGTATAAAAAAGTAATGAAAGGAATTGAAAAGAAGGGTAAACTAAAAACATTAAAGAAAGGTATAAAAATCAGTCAATTTTTATTAAAATTTGGCATTGATATTAGAAAGAAATTATTTAAAGAAATTCATGACAATCTAGGAGGAAAAGTAAGATTATTTGTTGCAGGAGGAGCAGCACTTGATCCAGAGGCTGAAAAGGGATTTAATCAATTAGGCTTTACAATGTATCAAGGATATGGACTAACAGAAAGCTCACCAGTCATTGCAGCAGAAGATGACAAATATCAAAGATTAGGTTCTATAGGAAAAGCATTTCCAAGTTTAGATGTAAAAATAGAGGACCCAAATGAAGAAGGAATCGGAGAATTGCTAGCAAAAGGACCATCAATCATGCTTGGATATTATAATAATGAAGAAGCTACAAAAGAGACAATTGAAGATGGTTGGTTACATACAGGAGATTTAGCCAGAATAGATGAAGATGGGTATATATTTATATCAGGAAGAAAGAAATTTGTAATTGTATTAAAAAATGGAAAAAATATTTATCCAGAAGAAATAGAAACACTAATCAATAAAATAGAAGGAATAAAAGAATCTTTTGTATATGGAAAACCAGAAGATGATGGTGATTACAAAATATGTGCCAAAATTGTTTATGATGAAGAATTAGTAGAAGAAGTATTTGGAACAAAAAATCCAGAGGAGCTAAAAGAAAAAATTTGGCAAGAAATAAAATTAGTAAATAAGACAATGCCACCATATAAATATGTTAGAGAAATATCAGTAACAGATAAAGAGTTAATAAAAACTACAACTCAAAAAGTAAAAAGATTTGAAGAAATAAAAACAGTATTGGAACGTTAGGGACATACCAAAACGTTCCAAAAATTTTAGAATATTTTAATCATTGATTACGGAGAAAAGGAAAGAAGAGTTTTTTTGGACAAAGCAGAAATGTTACAAAAATGTAATATTTCTGTAACAAAAATTTAAAGAAAAAATCTTCCGTTGGTATTGTAGTTTTTTGTAGGTTAATGTATAATTATAATTGTAATAAAAATAAATATGCTTAAGATAAAAGGAGGGAATTTACATGTCTAGATCTGGCATAGTAAATGTGAGAATGGTTATAACAGAGGAGAAAATATTATCAAATATAGATAAAGTACATAAACTTATAAATCCAAACAGTAAAAAACAAATAGTACAATTAGAGGATGATACATACTTTAAAGATTTAATAGAATCTGTAAAAACATATTTAATTGAATATCCTAAAAAGAAAAATTTTCCAGTAAGTGTATATAAAGCAGCTTACGGCTTAGTAGAGTACGCTACAAATCAATTTGAGGAAAATACTAAGAAAATAGAAGGATTAATAAGACAAAGAGAACAAAATATAATATTATCAGGAAAATTGAAAGAATTAATAGAGGCAGTTGACAATAAGGAGAAAGATTGGAAAGATAGAGTAAAAAAAGCAGAAGAAGAATTTTCAGAAGATATAATAGAAACATTAAATATAGTAGGAAAAGCTAAAGGAAAAAAATCTCAAAATTATCAAGACGCTATGAAATTATTAAATGCTAGAGTAACAAACTTAGAATCAAATTTACATATAGAAATTGATATGGAAAGAATTGAAGATAGATCAAAAGCTTTAAGTTATATTGGAATAGAGATAGCAGATGCATTAAAATCTATACCAACTCCAGTAGAAAATACAGCACCAGTAGTAGAACAAGTAGAAGAAGAACAAAATGTACAACAAGCAAATCTTGCACAACAACAATATGAACAATCAGTGACTTTTGAAGCAAAACCAAGCTTATGGCAAAGAATAAAGAACAGTAAGATAGTAAGAGCTATTAAATATGTAATGAGAATAAGAATAGTATTAGAATATCCAGCTTTACCAGAAGGGAAAGGTGCTGATAATTATTAGAGATAATAAAAGAGTTAGCTTTTAAAGTGACTTCCTTATAGTAGACACTAAAAAAGATAGCTCTTTTGTTTTGATTTAGCTAATAGAAATTCGAGAAATTTAGAAAAAACTATTGACAACTAAGAAGAAATGGTTTATACTTTATCTTGCGTTAAGGAAAATATTTGGTAAATGCTCCCTTAGCTCAGTTGGTCAGAGCAACCGGCTCATAACCGGTGGGTCCAAGGTTCGAATCCTTGAGGGAGCACCATTTTTAATTATATTTGGGTAGGTGGCCGAGTGGCTAAAGGCGGCAGACTGTGGTCTTTGGTTTTTCGAAACAAAACCTAAACTTGCAGCTCATATAAGTGATTATATGATGAACATCGGGCTAATTCGGGGAAACCTTAACAGG
>CALYAB010000057.1 GCA_944393395.1 uncultured Clostridia bacterium | reverse complement strand
TATATAGTAGCAACTTCTTTTTCTAATTCCTTAATAATTAAATTTACATTTTTCATTATATCTGCATATTCAATATCTTTTGCATACAAATGAGCAAGTTTGTATTTATCCCATTCATTTTTTAATATAGTACTTTCTTTTATAAAATCAAATCTTTCTTCTATCTCATCAAGAATATATAAACTCTCTCTTCTTTTACATGTATTTTGTATAGCTTTAACTAAATTTGTTTTATCTAAGTCATTCCAGTAATCTTTTATAAGAATATGTAAGTCATAAAAATCTTTTGCTCTTGTATTCGTTTCTGTATCTTTTATAAGAGTTTCAAACTTTTCTGCAATAATGGTTTCCTTATTAAATGCCATTATCTTTATATATGTATCATCAAATAAACTTTTATATTTGAATTCTATTTCTCTAGGTGTAATAGGGTCTTTAGTAGTAATATCTATAAATAAAGGAACAATTAAGCCATCTTTTTTAGCAATTAATTTAACATTTACTCCACCATATATGTCATCTACTCTAATGTCCTTTGTTTTTTCTATTTCAAAAGAAATATTATCATCAGTTTTGATATTGATAATTTCTTGAATTATTTTTAATAATTCATCACTTTCAATATCAATGCCTTTTATCATAGTATCCATATCACTTGTTGTTCTTCTTTCATCTCCAGTAATAGCTGATAATAATAATCCACCTTTTAGAATAAAATTAAATTTATACCTACTTATTGATATTCTATATAATAATCTTTCAAAAAAATACATTTGCATTAATTCTTGGGGTTGAGCTCCGATTTCTTTTGCCCTCTTTTTAATTTTGTTTTTTAATTTTTCGCCATTCATTTATAACAACACCTCCAAATAATCATGCATTTCTTTTTCAATACCTAGTTTTTTTGCATATTTCATAATTTTAAAAGTATCTTTTTTCATATCTTTAAAATAAATGTTAAATGCTTCTTTTATGTATTCTGATGCAATCATATCTTTATCTTTTAAACAATCACATAAACATCTTTCTATATCATAAACATCGATATATTGCCCTTGAGGACTTTTAATTTTTATTCTTCCTAAATCTAATATTTCTTTATCAACTTTATGTAATAAAACTTTTTTATCTTTATCTAAAACTCCATAATACTTCTTAGTAACAGTAATATCATATATCATTGGAACTCTATTACAAAGATTATGAAAATATAAAGCTGTCATATGTGAATATATTGCATTTTTCCCATATATCTTATTAAAATATTCATCTCCCATTGTTTCTGGAAGTATATATATTCCTTTTTCTACTCTTTCAATTTGTTTATCTGCTAATAATCTGACAATTACTTTTTTATCTATTTCCATTTTTTTTATATCTTTATAAGTAATAACACCATTATTTTCTTTCATTTTTAAAATTATTTTTTCACTATTTTTCATATTTTTGTCCCCCTATCAAGAAAAATTATAACATATTTTTCGTAAAAAGGGGACATTTTTTAAAAAATTATTGAAAAAATTATTAGCTTTATGTTATAGTAAGTTTACCAGTTGATTAGTCAAATATTTTTTTGAGCAAAATGTGGGAGAAATACTTTGATAATTAAGCAAATTTTTCGCAAATCCCCCTAAAACGCTCCAGATGATAACAACTTACGAACTATACAGTTTGTAGGTTGTTTTTTACATTATTGTTCTATTTATATATTTTTATAAAAAAAATATATGGAGGCGTAGAGATGTAAAATCTTACTTCTCCATATGCTTTAATGCAAATTCACAAGCAGATATAACAAATCCATTAAAACTATATTCTTTTTTAGGTTTGCCTTCATTAGCTTTATTTACAATGCTATTTATTTTGTCGTTAATTTCAGTAGGAAATCTTATAGATTTATAAATATTAGCTTCAGTTGATTTTTTCATTACAAATTTGTCCATTGTATATATCACCTCGTTAAAATTTTTAAAATTTATATATAGACATTCTAACTAAAATATGATATATAAAATATAACTGAAATTCAGTTATGAAATATATTGCTGAATAATAATATAAAACAAGAGAGAAAGGAAAGAAAAATTATGAAAAATTTTAGAAAAAATCAAGGAATTACACTAATTGCGTTAGTTATTACAGTGATTGTTTTGCTTATTTTAGCAAGTGTAACAATTGCAACGTTAACAGGAGAAAATGGAATACTTAATAGAGCTCAAGAGGCAAATAATAAAACAGATCAGGCAGAAAAAGATGAAAAAGAAAAATTAGGAGATATGGAAGATATATTAAATGAATATACAACAAGAATAGAAGTAGAACAAGTAGCAGATGAAAATCCAGGAGTATTAGAAGGAAGTGGAACAGAAGCAGATCCCTATACTATAAATAGTATAGAAGATTTAGTAGTTTTTGCAAGTAATGTAACAACTGGAACTACATATGAAGGCCAGACAGTAAAATTAGGATTAAGTTTAGATTTTAACTCAAATAAAGCATATGTAGAGCCATTAAGAACAGATTATGGGCAATATGGATATGATGGAGAATTAAAAACATTATTGACTTCAGAAGAAGGATTTAAACCTATAGGATCAAGTAGTGCTCAACAAAATAATTTCTTTTATGGTACATTTGATGGAAATAATAAAGATATCTATAATTTATATATAGGAATGAATATAAATCAAAGTGAAGATACAGATTTAGGTTTTTTTACATCAAATTATGGAATTATAAAAAATGCAAATTTAAAAAATGTGAATATTGATATATCAAATGTAAAAAATAATATTACTGTTGCTGAGGGTGGAATATCAGCAAAAAACAACAATACAATAATAAATTGTTATGTTAGTGGGAATATAGTTAATAAAAGTAAGCTATGGAACATTGTAGGAGGAATTTGTGGAGTATTAGAAGCTGGAGCAACAATAGAGAAATGTATTAATGAAGCAAATATACTAGCAGAAAATAACAATAATATGGAAGGAAATGCGGTTGCTGGAGGAATTGTAGGTCAATCTTCAGTTAATGCTGGAATAATAAATGCGTGTTGTAATAATGGGAATATAAAAGCAGATAGTAATGCCAACTTAAATGCTATTGTAGGTGGAATAATAGGATATTCAAGAGGAGAAGTTAAAAATTGCTATAATACCGGAAATATAGAAGGATATAGTAATAAGAGCGTAAAAATTGGAGGCATAGTTGGAGCAACTAGTCAAATGAATATTTCAAATTGTTATAATTTAGGTGATATAAAAGCAGTTGGAAATAATGAAATTAAAATAGGAGGAATAGAAGGACTTAACTATTCAAATATAATAACCAATGTATTTAATGTAGGTAAAATAATAGTAGAAGGAGAAAATGCAAATAATAGTTTTAATATAGGAGGAATAGCATGTGGAGAATGGAATGCTGACATTAGTAATGGATATAATATAGGAAATATAAGCATAACAAATAATACAAGTGAAAACGTAGGAAGTATTATAGGACTAAGATGGAATTCAACATTAACTAATTGTAATTATTTAAAAGGAACATATTCAAAAGGAATAGGAATCTTTCATAGTTCAAGTGATACAGAAGAAGGTGTAACAGAATTAAAGGATATTAGTGATTTTCCAGATATTTTAGATGTAATAAATGTAGAAGGAATGTTTAAAGAAGATTCAAATAATATAAATAAGGGGTATCAGATTTTAAATTGGCAATAATATTATTGAAATAACGAATATCTCCTTAAAATATATTTTGTGTGTTATTTTTAGGGATACATCCCAAAAGCAATAATATCAAAAAAAATGTAAATAAGCTTGATTAAGCAATATACTTTTTTAGCAAATTCTGGGAGAAACACTTTGAGAATTAAACAATTTTTTCGCAAATAACCTCCCTAAATGATCAACAAAAACCTTAGACATATCTCTAAGGTTTTTATTATTAAAAGCACACTGAACTTTTTAATTTAATAATTCTTAATTTGTATTATTTATCTCCTCTATAATCTCAACCCCTGTCATCTCACAAGGAATATTAATTCTTTTTATATAATCATTATCAAAATCATTAGAATAGTTCATTCCTATATCATATACTTGCATATCTATTCCATTTAATTTTAAACTCCAAACGGTTCCTTTAGTATATGCCCCATAAGGGTAAGCAAATACTTTCAATTTTTTACTTCCTAAATTTTCTTCTATAATTTTATAAGATTCGATTACATCATCACGAATCATTCTAACAGGAAGCTTATCATAGAATACATGCTTTTTACTATGACTAAAAATTTCTACAAGTCCGCTATCTTGCATTTCTCTACATTGCTCCCAGTTCAAATATTTTTTTCTATCAATTTCTTTTCCTATTTTATCAGTAACTATAAAAATAGATGCCTTCACATTATATTTTTTCAAGATAGGAAAAATATATTCATAATTGCTATAATATCCATCATCTAAAGTAACTAAAATAGGTTTTTCTGGAAGTTCTATTTTTCCATTATTTGCATCATATAGTTCTTGAAAAGAAATAAATTTATAGCCATTTTCTAATAAGGTTTTTATATTTTCCTCATAGCTTTGAGGAGTATTAATATAGCTAAAATTATCAGGATCACTATCAGGAACTGTTTCTACAAAATCATGATAAAGTAATATTGGAATTTTTACATTAGCATTCTTATTTTTTTGATTCCTAAAAAAAATAGCTAATACAGTTACAATTATTAGCCCCAAAACTAATATAATAATTAGATATCTTTTTTTCAAATTAATTCACCCCTATATATAATATTCATCCCAGTTCTTTTTGACATTTTTTTACTTTTTATGTCATTTTTCTACATCTTTCATAAGATAGTATAGGGGTGATAAAAATGTTTTTGATGTCAACTATACTTTCGCTTTTATACCTGATTTGTGCTATTTGCATAAATATTAATTGGATCAATGATATAGCATGTTATTTGGGATATTTTCTATCAATATATCTTGTACTTTTTATAGCATTGATACCAGGATTTATTTTTGTATTTATGCTAATTAGTTTATTATTGAGAAAAAAAGAAAAAAAGACAACTTCAACAAAAGAAGAAGATGTCACCATCTTAATACCAGTGTATAATGCGAAAAAAACTATTAAAGAAACAATAGAATCTATTAGAAAGCAAAAATATTGTGGAAATATCTATGTTAATATAATAGATGATGGTTCAACCGATGGTTCATTAGAATTATTAAAAAATATGAAGCTAGGTCCTAAAATAACACTATTTGAATCAGATCATAGAGGAAAAGCTTATGCATTAAATGAAGGATTACAAAATGTAAAAACAGATTATACCATTACTGTGGATAGTGATACTGTTCTTCATCCATTAGCGGTCAGAAATATTATGCATAAATTACTAAATTCAGATAAAAAAACTGTAGCTACAGCTGGATGTTTATTTGCTAAAAATGCTAAAAAAAGTTTTATTACAAAATTACAAGAATGGGATTATACTTTGGGAATATTTGGAGTAAAACTATATCAAGGTAACTACAATTCTACATTGGTTGCCCAAGGTGCATTTAGTGCTTATAAAACTAAATTTTTAAAAGAAATAGGTGGATGGAAAAATTGTGTAGGAGAAGATATTGTTTTAACTTGGGAATTTTTAAGCAAGGGATATGAAACTAATTTTGCAGAAAATGCAATTGCTTTTACAGAAGTTCCTGAAACATTAAAAAAATTAGGACGCCAAAGAAAAAGATGGGCTAGAGGTATGATTGAAGCTTTTAAAAGAGTGAAAATTGTAACTTCTAAAGATCTTAACTTTAAATCGAAATTCCTAATGTGCTTAAATGTATTTTTCCCTTTTATGGACCTTGCACTTCTTATTTTTCTACCACTTGGATTAATCTTTTTAGCATTTGGTAACCAATTATTAATTGGTTGGTTGACCTTATTAGTCATTCTTCTTGGAATATTACTTTGCTTAGTTATTGATATTAAAAGAAAAAATATGTTAAGAAAAATTAAATGTAAATTAGAAAAACGAAGTATATTAGCTTTTATAGTTTATGTTTTATTGTATGCATTTATTTTGGCACCTTATTGTTTAACAGGATATATCTCTGAATTGATAAATTCTAAGAAAAAATGGTAATTTAATCAAAAGCCTTAGTAGTATAAATACTCTAAGGTTTTTTTCTATACAAGAACGTCGCTTCGCTTTAACTATATATTGCTTGGAATCTTTTTGATTTCTTTTCCTTTTAAATATTCTAAAATTCCAGCATCAGTGTAAAAATTAAATTTCAATTTGTAGCTATATAACATTTGATACTTTTTCCCAAACTTTTTGTTTATTATATTTTTTCCATATTTACCATCACCAATAATAGGATATCCTATATGTGCTAAATGAGCTCTTATTTGATGTGTTTTTCCTGTTTCTATTTCAACATCTAGTAATGCAGTATTATCTTCTCTTTTTTCTAATACTGTGTATGTGGTAATTATTTTTTGATATCCTTTTTTAAAAATATCGCTCACATATACTTGTGCTTTTTTATTATCTTTGAACAAATACGCTTCTAACCTCGCACTTTTTCTATTTGGAATTCCATATATTACTGCTAGATAATGTTTTTCTATTTCATGCTTTCTAAATTTTTCTAACATAATTTCTAAAGCTTCTTGATTTTTAGCAAATATTACTAACCCTGTTGTATTTCTATCTATTCTATGGCATGGCTTAGGTTTAAATTCACAATTTGTATAATTTTTAGCTATAACTTCTGTTATTGAATTTTTTCCTGTAACTTCTATATTTGCAGGTTTATTAACTATCATTATATTTCCGTCTTCATAAACAATATCTAATTCTATTTTTATATCTTCCAATTCTTTAGGTAAATATATTTCTATAATATCATTTTCGTAAATTATATTATCTTTATTTACTCTCTTTCCATTTATCTTTATGTCTTTTTTCCTTAGTAATTTGCAAAATGTATTATAATTAAGATTTGGAAATTCGTCTAATATAATTTTATTTAATTTTCTTTCATTATATTTTTTATTAACAATTATCTTTTTCATCATATTATCATTATATATGATTTTTAGTATTGAAACAAGCTAGTTTTTATGATTTTCTCGTATTTTTCAAAGTTTGGTTCATACTTTTCTATCATTCTGTAGAAATATTTTGAATGTGTTTTATATTTTAAATGACAGTATTCATGTAATATAATAAAGTCAATAACATCTCTATGGAACATAACAATTTTAGGATTAATTGTTATTTTATTTTCTATACATCTTCCTATTTCTTTTTTCATATTTCTAATTTCATAATCATCTGGTGCAAATCCTAACATTAATCTTGTTTTTTCCATTGCTCTTTCTACTTCAACTTTTGCTATTTGTTCATACATTTTATCAATTGCCAAATCTAAAATTTCTTGATTATTATCATTTTTGTATCTATTAGGAAGTGATATTTTTATTAATTTTTTTTCTACATTTAGCTCGGGTATTCTTACATTTTTGTATACAATTTTTACTTTGTAATCAATTCCTAAAACTGGCACTGGATGTCTTTCTAATGTTAAATCTATATTCTTTTTTATACTAATTGCTTTTTTTACTTTATACATAAATATCACTCCCATTTTTTTGAATTTTTGTTTTGCAAATTATTGTTCGCTTTTGTTGTTCTTATTCTATATCTTATTTTTCACTTTGTCAATACTTTTTACAAAAAAATATAAAATTTTTGTTCGTATTCCGTTTTTCCTCTATCTCTCAGTATTTTCAATGGTTTTAGATTTTGTTTTTATTTTCTTTTATATAATTTTTGAAAGCTTCAAAATCTAATGGTTTGGAATAAAAATATCCTTGTATTAAATCACAATTTATTTTTTTTAGATATTCAACTTGTTTACTTTTTTCCACTCCTTCTGCTACCGTTTTTAATTTAAGTTTTTTTGTTATTAACATTATAATTTCTATAAGATTTACTTCCTTATTATTTATACCTATTCTATCTATAAATGATTTATCTATTTTTAACGTATCAATTGGCATAACTTCTAACATAATTAAAGAAGAATATCCTGTCCCAAAATCATCAATTGCTATTCCAAATCCTTTTTCTTTTACTTGTTCTAATATCCCTTTCATATATTTATCGTCATTTACAGTTGTTCTTTCTGTTATTTCTAATTCAATGTCATTTGGTTTTACATTATATTTATTTGTAATTTTTATATATTTTTCAAGAAAATCTTTTTCAAATAAACTTTCTTTAGAAATATTTATTGATATTTTAGGAATTTCTTTAAAAATCTCCTTCATTTCTTGTATATCTATACATACTTTTTCATATATATATTGATCTAATTTTATAATAAAATGATTTTTTTCAAATACTGGTATAAATTCTCCTGGAGATATTATTTTCCCATCTTTGTTCCATCTTACTAAAGCTTCAGCACCTTTTATTTGCTCTGTTTTTGTAGAAATTTGTGGCTGATAATATATTTCAAATTCTTGATTTTCTATTCCTTCTATCATCATACTTTCTATTTCATTTTCTTTTACCATTTTTTGTTCAAATTCTTCTGTAAACACACCATAAGTTACATTGTATTTTCCTTTTATGCTATCATGTGCCATAATTGCTTTATCAATCATACTTTGTATGTTTTTTTCTTCTTTGCTACATATATATATTCCAATAGATATTCGTATGTTATACCATCTATCTCCAATATATATTCTAGATATGTTTTTATTTAATCTTTCTGTTATATCATTTACATCTACTTCCCCTACTAAAAAAATCCCAAATACATCATTTGCTAATCTGCATACAATATCTGTTTTTCTAATTAAATGTTTTATTTCCTCCCCTACTCGTTTTAATAATTCATTTCCTTTTGTATGTCCATATTCCTTATTAAAAGATTTGAATTTGTCTATGTCTAAAATAATCATCGTTTTTTTGCTGTTAATTTCTAATTTTTCTTTTACTCTTTCTAGATATGCATTATAATTTCCTAAATTTGTTATAGGGTCAATATATGCTAATTTATAAAGTTTATCTTTATTTATTAATGTCAAATTTTTAAATTTTCTATTCATTATTAATATCCTTTTGAATTTATTATATGTTAGTATGTACTATAAATAGAAAATTATGTGAACAATATTGGACTTTCTTAAACATTTTCATTGTTCATAACATTTTAAAGTCCGCGTCTATTATTCGCGCGCCAAATTTATGTAATAAATTTGTGTGCAACGCATTTTTATATATTAGAAAGTCAGCATGACTTTCTTTTGAAAATAAAATATAAAATATTTATTTTCACTTTGAGTTGCGTAACTTAAAGTTTCATAGGATTTCCTAATATAAGAAAAACAGACCTCAGAATAACTTTTGATAAATTTATTCTTTAAGGTCTGTCCCTTTTTTCCATTTTTTGTCCATTTTGACACGTCCCTATTGGACTATTTCATTGCTTCTTCTACTGCAACTGCTACTGCAACTGATGCTCCAACCATTGGGTTGTTACCCATTCCTATTAATCCCATCATTTCAACATGTGCTGGTACTGATGAACTTCCTGCAAATTGTGCATCTGAGTGCATTCTTCCCATTGTATCTGTCATACCATATGATGCTGGTCCTGCTGCCATATTGTCTGGGTGTAATGTTCTTCCTGTTCCTCCACCTGATGCTACTGAGAAGTATTTTTTACCTGCTTCTAATCTTTCTTTTTTATATGTTCCTGCAACTGGATGTTGGAATCTTGTTGGATTTGTTGAGTTTCCTGTAATAGATACATCAACATCTTCTAACCACATGATAGCAACACCTTCTCTTACATCATTTGCTCCATAACATCTAACTTTGCTTCTTTCTCCTTCTGAATATTTAATTTCTTCTACTACTTTTACTTTTCCTGTAAAGAAATCAAATTCTGTTTTTACATATGTAAATCCATTAATTCTTGAAATAACTTGTGCTGCATCTTTACCAAGTCCATTTAATATAACTCTTAATGGTTCTTTTCTTACTTTGTTTGCTGATTTTGCAATTCCTATTGCTCCTTCTGCTGCTGCAAAACTTTCATGTCCAGCTAAAAATGCAAAACATTTTGTATCTTCTGATAATAGCATTGATGCTAAATTTCCATGTCCTAATCCAACTTTTCTATCATCTGCAACTGAACCTGGGATACAGAATGCTTGTAATCCTTCTCCAATTGCTTTTGCTGCGTCTGCTGCTTTTGTGCAACCTTTTTTAATAGCAATTGCTGCTCCTAATGTATATGCCCAAGCTGCATTTTCAAAACAAATTGGTTGTACTCCTTTTACGATTTCATATGGATTAAATCCTTTATCTGTACATATTTTTAATGCATCTTCAAAATCCTTTATTCCGTATTTTTCCATTACTGGTTTTATTTGATCAATTCTTCTTTCATAACTTTCAAATGTTACTGCCATTTTTATTCCTCCTTATTCTTATTTCATTCTTCACCTATACTATCTATTAGTTTTTATTCATTTTACTCTCAAATTAATTAAAAAATGAAGTTTGACGCCGCAAGATGCCACTTTTCATTCGTTTTATTCGAAAATTGATTAAAATTAGTAAGATGTGCATTTTTCATAAATATAGACAGACTGAAGGTGTACTTTTGTACATCGAAGTTTGGATATTTTATGAAAAATGTGCAGATTGCTGATTTTAATTAATTTTGTCTTGGGTCAATCTTCTTAACAGCCTCATCAAATCTTCCATAAGTACCAGAAGCCTTTTCAATAGCCTCCATTGGGTCCATACCTTTTTTTATATTATCCATCATTTTACCCATATGAACATATTTATAACCAATAATTTGGTCATCTTTATCTAATCCTAATTCAACAATGTAACCTTCTGTTAATTGTAAATATCTAGGTCCTTTCAATGTACTTGAATAAATAGTTCCTACTTGTGATGTATGACCTTTTCCTAAATCTTCAAGTCCTGCTCCTACTGGAAGACCTCCTTCTGAGAAAGCTGTTTGTGTTCTTCCATATACGATTTGTAAGAATAATTCTCTCATAGCAGTATTGATAGC
>CALYAB010000056.1 GCA_944393395.1 uncultured Clostridia bacterium | reverse complement strand
TACATATTTTACCATTTTTTCTTAAAACTAGCATTTAGTCTTGGATTTCAAACTAGAATTTACTTTTGCAATTAACCAAATTTTCAATAAAATTTAAGTTTAAAAGTAAATTCTAGATTTTATTTAAAACTAGAATTTACCCTTGGACAAAATTTAATTTGTACAAAAGTAAATTCTACGTATAAGAAACTAGAAATTACTTTTAAACTTAAATATTTTCCTGTTTATATCTAAAGATATATTGCATTTTACATAAAATCATTGTATGATTTATTATGATAGTATAATTTTTTAACTATTAACTGCAACAGACTATATTTTTATAGGAGGTAAAGACACATGAGCATTAGTATTTTTAAACCAGATGAGGTAAATATCAAGAATGGATTATTTGGAAGTAGCTTTAACAAACGGGAATTTGAAACTATTGCATTCAATATAGTTCTTATTTCTGTGAACTCTGGAAATCAATGGATCAATTTTTCAGAAGAAGATTACCAGGAAATGTGTAGCCATGATGTAACACCATTTGAACTGATGCTACTAAACGAAATGGCTGATAGAGGTTTTCTTGATTTGAATGATGGAAAGTTTTCTGTTAATCTTAAATTTCTTGGACTCCTAAGTGAGTTTGTTAACAAATAACATGTAACTGATATTTACCGAAAAAAAATATGAAAAAATTGCTGTCTGATAATTTAACAGCAATTTTTTCTATATAATGAATATTATTTTATATTTAATTTATTTTTAATAAAATCTCTTAAATAATTTTTATCTTTGAAAACAAATTTATATCCACTTACAATAGAATAGTAAGAATATTTTTCTATATTCTTTAAAGCTCTTTCTTTGTCATTTATAATTACATTTTTAGATATTAAATAGTCTATAAGTTGTTCGTTATTTTTGTATTCTTTCATCATACCTCAAAAATAGTATAAAAAATGGCTCAAGGCTTCGAAAGTTTCTTGAGCACCACTCAACATATTTATACTATATTTTTGCAAAATTTCAAGTAATTTTTGGAGCAGGTAGTGGGAATCGAACCCACGTCATCAGCTTGGAAGGCTGAGGTTCTACCATTGAACTACACCTGCATATTATCCCTGACAGTTATAGATTATACTTGTTTTTGTTCTTTTTGTCAATACTTTTTCCAAATTTTTTTAACTCACCAACATCGTGTAGTTACGATTCACGTCAGTGTCAACAGTTGAACCATAATTTCTAACTCTATCTCCCAAACTATTAATTTTATAATTCTATAAAAAATTCTATATATTCATCATCATTTTTTACATAAATTTTCCCCTTATGCAACTCTATTATTTGCTTAGTTATCGCAAGCCCCAATCCTGCTCCACCAGTACTGCTTGTCCTTGAATCATCTCCTCTATAAAACTTTTCAAATATTTTATCCAGTTTATATTGTGGAATTTTATCACCTTTATTTCTAAATACAATATATATTTTTTCTTTTTTTTGCTCTAATTGTATATCTATAGTTGTTTTTTCATAACTATAATTAATTGCATTTTTTAATAAATTATCAAATGCTCTTGCTAATTTATCTCCGTCTCCTACATACATAACTTTGTCAACAGATTCAAGATGACATTTTAAATCTCTTTTTTCTAGCATTGGATAACATTCATCAATTACTTGTTTTAATAAATATACCAAATTAATTTCTTGTTTATTTATCGGCATGTTTTGCAAATTATATCTTGTTATATCAAAAAATTGGTTTGTTAAGTCTTCTACTCTTAAAGCCTTATCCAATGCAATTTTGATATACTTTTCTTGCAAATCTTTTGATATTTGTCTTTCATCTTTCAGTAATGTTAAATATCCGATAATAGAAGTTAATGGTGTTTTTAGATCATGTGCCATATATACGATTAAGTCATTTTTCTTTTGCTCTGCTTCTCTTTCACTTTTTTTAGTCAAGATATAATCATACTTTATTTGATTTATCTTATCTGAAAATTGATTCATTTCACTTGGTAATTTAATTTTTTCATTATCTTCTTTTAATATTAAATCTAATGATTCATATACTTCTTGCATAGCATTTATATTCTTTGAAATAAATCGATATATGACAATCGCTAAAACAATACCAACATATAGATACAATACAATATTCCTATTATTTACAATCCATGAGTATAGTGCATAATCTACTCTTTCTACCATAATAGATATAACATCTTCAAAAAATAGAGCAATTATATAATATGCCATTATTGAAATAACATAAGCAACAATAATATTTGCAATTAAAGACATACTTAATCTAATTTTTGTTTTTGTTAACTCACTCATTTTCAATTTTGTATCCCACTCCCCATACTGTTTTTATAAATTTTGGATGTTTTGTATCTTCATTTAGTTTTTCTCTTATTCGTCTAATGTGTACCATAACTGTATTATTACTATCCAAATATTTTTCTTTCCATACTTTTTCAAATAATTTTTCAGAAGAAATTACTTTGCCTCTATTTTCTGCTAAATACAATAATATTTCAAATTCTATAGGCGTTAAATCTACTTCCTTTTCATATAGCAAACATTTATGTTCTTCTTTGTCTATTACTAAACCTTTTATTTCAATAATATTATTCTTTTTATTTTCTCCATTATATAAAGTGTATCTTCGCAATGCTGATTTTACTCTTGCTACTAATTCTAATGGATTAAATGGTTTTGTAATATAATCATCTGCTCCTAATGTTAATCCTTTTATTTTATCATTATCCTCTATTTTCGCTGTTAGCATAATAATTGGAAATTTAAGTCCCTTCTCGCGAATATATCTACAAATTTCAAAACCGTCTTTTCCTTCTATCATAACATCTAATATTGCAACATCTATTTGTTCAGTATCTATACATTTTATTGCCTCTTCTGATTTATAAAATTTATAAATATGATAACTTTCACTTTGTAGATATAGTTCTACTAAATCTGCAATTTCTTTTTCATCATCTAATACTAAAATATTCATATTCCAGTGCATCCCTTTCTTTATCTTGAATTATACCATAAATATGCACTTTTTTATCGTTTTTTATTAAATGTAAGAAAAACTTAAGAATTTATTAATCCCTTTTTAAAGTTCTTTCTGATTTTATTTTATAAAATAATTATAAATTTAAAATTACTTTTTAACGAAAAGAGGGATTTATATGAAGAAAAATATGCAAATAAAGTTAAATAAAAAAAGAGTTGTTTTGGCTTTGCTTCTAGCATGTGCACTTTTTTATCTATTTACAAATTCTTATGATATTTCAATCGAAATATCAAATTTTATATCTTCCTTAATAAATCATTCTCAATATGATGTTATTAAACATGATAGCAATTCCAGTTATGCTGGAATTGGTCAAAAAAAAGTCAAACATAAAGATGGGTATTTTACTACTTTTACAACAGAAGAAAATCACCAAAAAACTTATTTAGAATATAAACAAAATGGCAATTCTTCTTGGAGTAATAATACTTATTGGGGAAATACTATGGCCGAAAACGGTTGTGGTATAACAGTTATGTCTATTATTTTAAGTGGATATAATAAAGATTATACTCCTGAAGATTTAAGAAAAAAATATTATCCTGTTATGGATTATGATCAATTTCCAAGTGAGTTATCTTCTAGTTTTGGAATTAAAAATTCTGGTTTTTATTATGATTCTGAACATTTATCAAATACATATATTGAGGAACATTTACTTACTAATAGACCAATTATCGTTTGTGTTTGGAATCAACCTCATAACAATCGTTGGACAACTGCTTCTCACTATATGGCTCTTCTTGCTACTGATGGTAATGGTATGGTTTATGTTTCTAATCCTAATGGTTTAAAAAATGACAGTAAAAGTTCTGGTTGGTACGCTATTAATGAAGTTACACCATATCTTGCCAAAGCACTTTATATTCTAGATTATGAATAAATCATATTGTGTGCAACCATTGGATTGAAGTGTAAAGATTTGTCGACGCAAAAAATTGCATAGTAATTTTTCTATGCAATGTTGTTTTTTTAGAGCAAAGCGACGTTCTTGCATAGAAAAAACTTGATTTTTCTTTTGAAAATAAAATATAAAATATTTATTTTCACTTTGAGTTGCGTAACTTAAAGTTTCATAGGATTTCCTATGTAAGGAAAAAGGCCTCTTTCGAGACCTTTGTGTAATGGTTATTTATCCCTCTTTAATGCGTTTATAATCAACATTATAAAGAAAAAAATGCCCAGTACAAATGCCACTTGAATTTTAAATGACAAATTTCCCAATACTGTTCCAGCAGTATATCCCAGGAACAATACTGTTGCTATTCCTAGTATAAGGTAGACGTAAAATCTTCTTTTACGCCATTTGGCATTTTTTCCTTTTTCTAGGAATATTCCCAAAAATAATAATATTATTATTATTGGAATTAACTTCATTTTGTACCTCCTATTTCTAGGGCTCGTTCATTACAATGAACGAATTGGTCAACAAGTTTCAAATATTATGATAACATATTTTTAGTAATTTTTCAAATTAAATTCTTATTTTTTCTTTAGCTCATAACTAAAAGGTTGCAGACCAGCATTAAAATTTTATACATTTGAAAGTGTCCTGAAATAGAAACAAAACAAAAAAATTAGTATGACTATTTATTTTTTTACTTATAATGATATAATAAATACAAAATTGCCAAAAACGAAATTGCCTTTAAATAAATAAACATTATCTATTTGAAATTAATAAATCATTATAATTAGTAAAACAAATTATATAGGGAGAAATAAAATGTATTATACATATATGTTAAGGTGTTCAGACAACTCAATCTATACCGGTATGACTAATAACTTAAATAAAAGACTCAGTGAACATTTATCCAAAAATAAAAATGGAGCAAAATATACAAAATCACATAATGTTATTAAATTAGAAAGAGCTTGGAAAAGTAAAGATAAATCTTTGGCTTGTAAGCTGGAATATCAAATAAAACACCTTACTAAACAACAAAAAGAAAATTTGATAAATGGTGAAAAGTTATCTACTTATTTTAAGGGTAAAATAGACTGTAGAAGATATAGAAGCTTATGATATAAATTTGTTGCATAAAAGCAAATTTATTGAAATTTTCATTTTTTTAATTTATTCCAGGGAGGGTAAAAGATATTATGATATAAAAAATAATTTTAAGGATTTAGATCTATATAATGTTTATTCAATTATTAATGTTGTAATAAAAATGAGTATTTGGGCAATACGAATACATGATTATGAATTATATAATAATCAAATTTATGATTATTATTGTAAAATGAAAAATGAGCTTGATTTAGTGGATGAAGGAAAGTTAGTTAATATAATGACTGATTTAGAAAAAGCTTGTTTTTATTTATTAAAATTAAATAAAGATTATTTAAGAATTTTTATTGAAAACAAATGGATTTTTTAGAGTGTTATTATTTAAAAAATATGAAAATACATTTAATTCTTATAACTGAAAAGTAACAATAAAAAATTGGTAAAGTTGATAATATATAAACGCGTTATAATTTACATAAAAATTGATTTTTACCTAGAAATTTGGTATAATATAAGTATGTTTGGGATAACCCAACAACAATAATTAATTTTATAAGAGGAGGGTCACTTAGATGACAAAAAAAGCTAATAAAGAAATCACAACAAAAAAAATTCTTGAAACAGCTGCTGATCAGATTCAGCAGTGCACTAAACTTCGGATGGATAACATTATCTTTCCGAAATGGAACGATTTAGGACTTCTAGGGATGATTTTCAGACAGGATATCCGAACTAAGGAACAGCCAGATGGTCATGTATATGACGAAGCTACTTATCAGGTAGTTATGAGAATTATATCTGGTCATCTTCTGATGACTGGTGGAAGACCTGATGCATACACCTGGAAGTATTCCAAGGTTGCAAACAGCGAGAATATTCGCTTTATAGGTTGTAATTCAGCAGATGCTGTTATTAATCTGTCTACTGCTCTTATGAGCATTAAGAATGACCATGAAAAGCATTTGTTTGCAGATATGTTCTGCAACTTGAAAAAGGACTTGCTCCTTGTAACTTCTCCTGAGGAGAAGCGTCTTTGCATCGAAATCACACCTGAACTCTACCAGGCAGGTATTACTGCCTGCGTTGATGAATGGATGGTTACTGATGCAAATGGAGAGGCTGATATCACTCGCCTTAACATTGGAGATTATCTGATCGTTTCAGATGAAAAAAATAGTGTCTACTGTATCCGGCACGACGAGTTTGTGGGAACACATTCTCTCAAAAATAACTAGAGATACTCTTCTCTATAATTCAATACTATACTAAGTATTGAATTATAGAAGGTTCCTATTTTAGGGACCTTCTTTTCATTACCTAAAAAATATAAAATATAAATAAGCTTCAGACTATTCCAGACGCGAAAAATTGTATAACAATTTTTTGAGCAATATTGTTCTTAGCTTTTTACTAGACGAAACTATATAATGAAATAATATGTAATGAAGGAAGCTAATTCTAGTGGTTTTGATTGATTTGAAGATGAGGAAGAACTATATTAAAAGAAATTATGAACTATCACAATAAAAATTATGTAATATTTTATTTTTGATTAATTTATGTTATTATATATTTAATAAATATTTTAGGAGGTGAGTTTATGAGAATAGTTGATTACTTAAAGAATTTTATAAATAATATAAAAAATAAAAAGCAAAATCAACTATTACTAGATTCACCTAAAAATCTTTATACAAACTTAATAAATAGTTCCAAAATTGATAATATTATAAATAATATGCCACAAAATTTATCTCAGATAGAAAAGGCATATTACATATATCTAGAACTGGGGAAAATTGTTAGTGAAAACCCTCAATTTGTATTTGCTGATAGAGAAGAACAAGGAAAACATTATAATGATTCAATAGATAATAAATATTATGGTATTTGTAAGTCAATTTCAGAATTATATGTTAGCATATTAAGAGATAAACGAATTGGAATTTCTGCAGACTTAGTAAAAAAATCTCCTGAAAGTCCAGTTACACATGTAGACACTATATTAAAAATAGATGGAAAAAATTATATTGCAAATTTAATTAGAGATTTATCTAGAATAAAAACTTCAAGAAGAGTAATTGGTTTCTGTTTTGACTTAAATAGACCTGTAAATGATTCCATATTAAAAGAAAAGAATGAATCTTATTTAAAAAAATTAGAACATTATTATGGCAAAATTGATACCTTAACAAGTGATGATATTGAAAAATTAGATAAAAAATTAGGATATAGTTTTTTTATACCAAAAATTTCAAAAGAGGATGAAAGAGGATTTTATACAGAAGATGCGATAGAACTATTAAGAAAAGATATGAATAATCCAGAGTCGTTTAAAGAATATGTATTACATAATCGAGATGTTCCTAAAGAAGAATTATTAAAATATAAATTAGATTATATTTTTGAAAATATAAATAAATTGACAAATTATAATAGTAATATGAACTATTTAGAAAATATAAGATATTATCTGTATGTTGCAAAAGAGATTTTATCACCAGAAGAAGGTACAAGAATACAAGCTTATGCAGCTACTATAGGAAATGATTTATCTAAGATAATATCCATATTGAAAGTAAAACCTTTAAAAAAATCCGATGATAAAAAAAATAATATTTATTACCAATATTCTACTAAAGATAAAAAATATATATGTAAAACTCCAGAGGAAATGAAACAATTTATAGATAGTATAGATAAAAATTCATTACGAATAATAGGAACATTTGACAGATTTAATCCAAAAGAAATTGATGAACTTGAATTATAACTGTATAAATTATATGTTGAATGTATTTTTGAATGCAGTAACACAAATATAGAGAAATCTTGAAAAAATTTGAGAAACCATTAGAGCAAAGCGACATTCTGCTATATGAAAAACCTGTAAACAACTTGGGGCAATGTCTGTATATATACAAAAATCAGAGGAAAATCCCGCTTTAGCTTTGTATAAAAATATGATTAAACGAAAACATATGCGAGTTAAAAGAAACCCAGATAATAAAGTTTGAAAAATAGCTAAACGGAAATGAATATTAGTATAAATTTTTAAAAATCAAGATTTATTTATAAAAATTCTGAATATAAAGTACTCAAACATAGTTTCTTATAAATATTATAATTTTGCTGAACAAAATAGACTAGGAAAATTCTCCTAGTCCATTTTTGAAAATTATCTTTTTATAAAGTTTCTTGATACATATCTGAATACATTAATAATGCATCATCAAAAGTATCAGCAAGTATAATCTCACCATGCAATTTCATAATACCTTTATGGTAATCTTCTATTATAGGTTTGATTTTGTAGAGTTCTCCCCATTCTCCATACCGGAGATATTCACTGCTATTATACTTTAAAGTCTTATTGCTATAGGTAATATCTTTGCAATGCCCATGTACAACAACATTTTTATTAGGGAAGTTCTTAAATAATTCAAGAACCAATGGTGTCTCAGAGGACGGTTTTGCACTTCCAGCCCAAGAAACAATATGATCTTTCCATTTAATAATGAGTGTAAGATTTTCTCGTTTCAATGCTCCTACAGAAGAACCAGTAGAAGTTATTAAAACTCCCTCCGGTATTTTCTTTGCAATAAAACCTGCTACACCATTAGTGTATTGATTATCTTGCAAGAATTTTCCTACTGCAAAAAACTCTGGAAAATACTTAGTAATAATATCTGTCATATCATAATCAACCTTTTTATCAGAATATCTGATTTTAGTATATCTATGACAAATATTATCTAAAATCTTTTCCCATGGAGCCATTGTGATTCTATCCAAAATTCCATCTTCTTTATAGACATACTCTGGATATACAATGGAAACATTTCCAAAGGAATTAATCTTAGCAAGGTTTTCCCTGGTTATAGGATGGTTGAAATACCCCTGATTCATAGATGGTGCTATTACAATATACTTACCATATCCAATTGCTGCATGAATAATTGATAATGGATAATTATCAGCAATTCCATTAGCAATTTTGGAAAATGTATTAAAAGTACATGGCGCAACAACAATTACATCTTCCTCAGGAATTCTTTCATTGATGAAGTCTGCTCTGTTGAAGGTATAATCTTTTTTTATTTGATATCCTTCAACTGTTCTTAAGTCCATTATTGAACAACTAGTTGCCGTAGGCATTAAGATGCATGTTGCTCCTTCTGCCTTAAGGTAGTCCAAGAGAATTTTTACATCTTTACTCTTGTTTGCCCCTGTTGTTACAACATAAACCACTTTACCTTTAAGCATTTTAATCCCTCCTATTCAAAATTATATTTGCGATAGAGTTCATATGCAATTGCTGAAACAGCGACCGGTAATGTAAGGAAATCAACTTTAGATTTATCCATTGGTAACTTAATTATTTCATCAAGCATTTCCTGTTTAGCAATAGTTAAGCCTGAAGTTTCTGTACCGAAAACCACAACAATATCTTTATCATCCGGCAAATCCAAATCATA
The DNA here is from genome assembly GCA_944393395.1 of uncultured Clostridia bacterium. Lineage (GTDB taxonomy): Bacteria > Bacillota > Clostridia > TANB77 > CAG-508 > CAG-269. Next base: position 1,776 of record CALYAB010000056.1, on the reverse strand, counting down.
AAAGATTTTATTGGTGTTTCCTGAAGTACCAATAAGATATTTTCCCTTTGTTCTTAAGTCTGAAATGGCTTCTTCAAAGGTATCATAGTGAATTTCCCTTACTTCACCTGTAATATTCCAGGATTTAACTTTGCTTATAACCTTAGGAATATCAAAGGGAATTGAGTTCTTGCCCGCCGTATATATAACGCAATCAATTGCATTAGCGATCTGAATAATATGTGCAATATCATACGGGGACCGGATTGTGTCAAATAACAGTTCTACTTTCTTCATAATCTTTACCTTACCTTTCATGTTTTTTTGCAACTAAAATAAATGGATCTGATGTTATATTACAATTACCATTTAAGCTTTCTCTTATTGTTTCTTCATCTCTTTCAGAATAACCTTCAATAAAAGGAAAACTCTTTGTAATATTAATTATTTCCTGAACACTTTGGTACTTTCTATGTACCTCGTACTGTTCAATGCTAACAATTTTAAATCCAGATTTCTTTAATTTAGTAGAATAATACTCGACTTGTCTGCTTCTAATCAATCTATCTCTAAACAGATTAGCTATCTCGATCAAACCTTTGCTTGGACCATATTCTCTGAAAACAAAATATCCTCCATCTTTGAGTACTCGATATAACTCGGATGAATTATATCGAGTTACATTTTTGGCAGTAACAATATCAAAATAATTATCTGCAAAAGGAAGATTATTATTGTCTCCTTCATAAATAGTTGCACTTTCTCCCAGATTTTCTCTGGCTGTAATTACCATCTCCTTTGAATTATCAACTCCTGTCAATGTGCTTCTGATATCAGAATTTTCTTGAATCTGTTTTAATACAAACCCATTACCTGTTCCAATATCAAGGATTTTACATCCTTCTCTCATAAAAGAGATAATTTTCCGAACAAACAAACTATTAATATCATAAGTTTGTTTGACGGGTGCTGTAATACTAGTGTTACGAATACTTACAACTTTTTCGTCGTAAAACATCTTTTTCACCCTTTCATAAAGTATTTTTGTTATATCATTTTAACATTTTATGTACACCTTGTCAATAGTTAATCTTTATATTCAAAAAGTACAGTATTTGACTATACCTTTAAAATTTATCTATTTTTTCATCTTTAAAAAATATCTGTTTTTTCATTGCTAATCTTAAAACCTTTTCTAATATTTCCTTATTTCCAAACCAATTTATTTGTTCTATAAACTCATTAAACTTACACCACTTGTAATCTATACTTTCTTCATTTAATATTATATTTGCTTTATTTACAAAACTTATATAAACATATTCTTTACATTGTACTTCTAAAGATTCATATTCTAAAATCCAATTTAAATAAATATTATTATTTGTTAATAGTCCAGTTTCTTCCTTCACTTCTCTTTTAACAGTTTCTTCTCTATCTAAATCATATTTTTCACAGCTACCAGTTACTACATACCAAAATGATCTCTTAAATTGTGGATCATTCTCGCTACCTTTTAATAGTAATATTTCATTATATTCATTTACAATAAAAGTTAAAATTTTATCCATTTCTATCACCATATGTAGTATATCACTTAATACTACTTTTATCAATAAATCATGTTAGTATAAACTTTTAGTAGGGAAAATTTGATAAAAAAATTGAATAAGAGATACCAATTTGATAGAATATTTTTATCGAAAAAAAAACAATATTCAAAAGGAGGTATCTCTTATGTATCAAATTATACAAAAGATTTATGAAAAAAACAATAAAATTTTAAAAGAAGGTGTA
>CALYAB010000055.1 GCA_944393395.1 uncultured Clostridia bacterium | reverse complement strand
ATAGAGGGTCAGGCTGGTCTAGTAAAGTATTCCAGTCTGATTTTCTACAGCCTAACCCTCGATAACATACTAAACATAATTGTTTTGCTAATATTAGCAGGAGTAACAATTGCGACTTTAACAGGAGAGAATGGAATATTAGCACAAGCGGAGAATGCAAAAGAACAAACAGAAATAGCACAAATAAAAGAGCAGTCTCAAATAGATATAGGGGAAAAACAATCAGAGAAGAAAAGTTCAGAAATAACGGAAAATGAACTAAAAGAAATTTTAGAAAATTATGGAGATTTAGAGGGAGAAGGAGATATACTAGATAAAATATTAGTAACGGAAAATGGTTATAAAATTCCTGTTAGAGAGATATATAATGGTACAATAAAAAGGGAGCCTGTCATTTTAGAAGTAGGAGATTATGTAAGATATGATGTAACTTATACAGATATAAACACAGGAAATAACTTTACAAGTGAAACAGGATGGAGAGTACTAGAAACAGGAACAAATAATGGAGATGGAACATATACAGGATTGAAATTAATATCAACAGGAATTCCAGGAACGTTAAACTTTATAGAGTATGGAGAGAATACAATAGAGAATAAGGTATATAATGGAGAGTATGGAAACTGGGCAGGAAACGAAAGTCAAAGAAATGAATATGCAAAATTGTTCTGGTCTTCTGCTGGTAATAACAATAATAATCAAAATATGTATGCGGTAGCAGGTTTGTATTATAATTTTACAAAAATAAGATTTAGTACAGAATTAAATCAATATGAAAATCCAAATGATAATGAAGCCTATTATATAAATATAAATGGACAAAAAGAAGGAGAACTAGAAGAAAATGCATTTTTAAAAAATGGGGCAAAAAGAGTATATAATTTAACATTAGCAGAACTAAATACAGTAAGAGGGGAAAGTGATGTACGTTCAGAAAAGAAAATAGCTGATAATGATGGAGAAAAAGGATTATTTAAGCTAGGAGCATTAGGAGAATATGGATATAACAATGAAATAGCTTGGAATTATTATTTAGCTTCTCCATATAATAGAAGTAATAATGCTATATATATGGTAAATGATTGGTATGGGATTGATTATACTACTGGAACTGCTGCTGGAATTCGTCCTGTTGTAGAACTACCAGATAACTATCAGGTAGAAAAAATAAATTAAAAAATATATAAATAAATTTATAAAGCATAATAAAATATAGAAAAGGGATAAATAATATTCAAAAGTTTATCTCTTTTTCCAATTCTATAAGATAAAGTTTTTTAGAAGTGCAAAAAGAATAATATAGCGCAGAATATAATATATATCACATTATCCAGTAATGACTGTGAACTGTAACTATACAAAATTATAAATTTAAAGATTATTAATAAAAACTGTTGATATTTTTTGCAATTTAATATAAAATCTATAAAGACTAACTATACGAGGAGGATATAAATGATTACATTAGAAGATGTTAGAAACAATGAAGAGGTTGAAGCTCTAATACAAGGAGCACAAAAACAACTAGATGGTCTTCGGATATACAGAACACAGTCACAGGCATATTTCAATTGTTTCAAAAAGAGCAGGAGAAATCTTGGAAAAATTAGGATATCAAGAAAGAACAATTGAATTAGCAAAAATTGCAGGATATCTGCATGATATAGGTAATTGTGTAAATAGAACAGACCATGCTCATAGTGGAGCAATTATGGCATATAACATTTTAAAAGACATGGGAATGCCAGTTGAAGAAAGAACAGAAATAATGATGGCAATAGGAAATCATGATGAAAAGACAGGAACAGCAGTAAGTGATATATCGGCAGCACTAATATTAGCAGATAAATCAGATGTTCATAGGAACAGAGTTACAAATCAAAACTTGTCAACTTTTGATATACATGATAGAGTTAATTATGCAGTAACAGATGCAAAATTAGATTTAAATGTTGAAGAAAGAAAGATAGTATTAAATTTAAAAATAGATACAAAATTATGTCCAGTGTTAGACTATTTCGAAATATTTATGGATAGAACTATGATGAGTAAAACAGCAGCAAAATATTTGAAGATTTGGTTTGAATTGATTATAAATGGCACAAAATTATTATAAGAAACTTAACCTTATTGTATATGTAAATTTATATAGTGGAAAAATAAAAGCAAATTTTCTATATAACAAAAACAATAGAGAAAGGAAAGAGAAAAATGAAAAAAATAAAAATAATTACAATTACATTATTAGTAATATTAATCACTATGGTTTCTTTTTTTGGAGTATATGTTCATACACAAAATAGGATGGAAAATAAAGTAAGAGACTATGAATTAGATATGGATTTAAATGGAGCTAGATATGTAAGATTAACTGTAAATAAAGAAAGCACAGATGTAATAAAAGATGCTGATGGTAATGAGGTAGAAACAGACGAAGAAATGACTGATGAACAAATAGCACAAAATGGTTATACAAAAGAAAGTGTACCTAATAATAGTGAAGAAAGTTTAACAACAGAAAATTATGAAAAGTCAAAGAAAATAATAGAGGAAAGACTAAAAGCTCAGAATATAGGAGAATATGAAATTTCATTAAATAAGGAAACCGGAGAAATATTAGTTCAAATACCAGAAAATGATGATACAGACAGTTTTGTTAGTAATATGAATACTGTAGGAAAATTTGAAATAATAGATTCTGATACTAAAGAAGTATTAATGGATAATGGAGATATTAAATTAGTTAATGTAATGTATGGCTCATCATCTTCTTCAACTGCTAGTGGAACAACAGTATATTTAAATATTGAATTTAATAAAACAGGAAAAGAAAAATTAAAAAATATTAGTAATACTTATGTAAAAGCAGATGATAGCACAACAGAAGAAAATACAACAGGAGAGCAAAATACTACAACAGAAACTGATAATACAGCAACAGAAGAAAACACAACAGATAATACAACTACAGAAGGAAACACAACTGAAGATACAAACACAACAGAAGAATCATCAGAAAATAAAACAAAAGAAATAACTATGAAAATAGATGATGAAGAAATAATGACAACAAGTTTTGATGAGCCAATAGAAAATGGTCAATTACAATTATCAATTGGAACAGCTTCAACAGACCAAGAAACTTTACAAGGATATATAGATCAAGCAACTTCTATGGCAAGTTTGTTAGACTCAGGTAATTTACCAATACAATATGATGTTGAATCTAATGAATATATTTTATCAGATGTAACAAATACAGAATTACAATATATAGCTCTAGCAGTTGGAATTGTTCTTTTAATAGGATTTGTAATATTAATAATTAGATATAGATTAAATGGATTTTTATCAGTGATATCTTTTATAGGTTTAATAAGTGTATATTTATTACTTATTAGATATACAAATGTAAGTATATCAATACAAGGAATTGTAGGAATAGTAGTAACAATTTTATTAAATTACATTTTTGTAAATAAGATATTATTAAAGATAAAAAATAGTGAAGATTATAAGAAATTAGATAATGTAAAAGAAGCAATAAAAGATAGTTACAAAGAATTTTTCATTAGACTTGTACCTATTTGTATATCAATAATAGCATTTTGTTTTGTAGAATGGACAACAATAAGTAGTTTTGGAATGGTTATGTTCTGGGGAGTTTCTTTAATAGCATTATATAATTATTTAATTACAGCAACTATGTTAAAGGTAAAAGCAGAAAAATAGGAGGTATTTATAGATGAAACAATTAATAAAAAACAAGAATTTTGTAATTTCATTAATTGTGTTAATAGTATTAGCAGGGATTGTAATGATTGCTGTGGAAGGATTTAATTTTGATTTAAAATATCAAGATACACAAAGAGTAGAATTATACTTACAAACACAATTTGAAATATCAGATATTAAACAAATAACAAATGAAATATTTGGAAATCAAAGAGTTATGATACAAAAAGTAGAAGTATTTGAAGATTCAGTTTCAATTACAACAACTTCAATATCTGATGACCAAAAAAGTAATTTAATTACAAAAATAAATGAAAAATATGGTACTGAATTAACAGCAGAAGACATCGAAGTACAAAATATAACTCATACAAGAGGAAGAGATATTATAAAACCATATATTGTTCCATTTGCAATAGCTGTAATTGCTATACTAATTTATATGGCTATTAAATATTATAAATTAAATATGTTAAAAGTAATATCACAAAGTGCAGCAATATTACTATTAGCTCAAATAGTATTATTCTGTATTATAGCTATAGCAAGAATACCAATAGGTAGATTAACAATACCAATGGTAATATTAGTATTTTTATTAACTGTATTTGGATTAACTTGTAATTTAGAAAAGAAATTAGCTAAAAAGAAAGTAGAAGAAAATAAGGATAATAAAAGAAAAAATAAATAGCTTATAGTAGCCAAGTGTTATGTTGAAATAAAATCTATGGATACTTTATAAGAAATAAAAACAAAAAAGAGGGATCTGAAATCTCTCTTTTTGTTTAAGAATGTCCGCTATTGTTCTTTATTTTAATTCAACAACAGTTACTCCCATTTCACCTTCTCCAAAAGTTCCTAATCTAAAAGATTTTACATGTGAATTAGTTTTTAAAAATTGATGGATACCATTTTTTAATTTTCCAGTACCTTTTCCATGAATAATTCTTACAGTTTCTAATTTCGCTAAAGAACAGTCATCTAGAAATTTATCAATAACAAAATTTGCTTCCTCAACATTCATTCCAATTACATTTATTTCTGGTTTCACAGTTCTACTTTTAGAAATATTTAAAGTAGAAGAGGAAGTATCTTTTTTTGAAGCCCCCTTTACATTTTGAAGTAAATTAGTTTTTACATTCATCTTAATACTTCCAATTTGTACTTGCACTTCATTATTTTTAGAAACATTTGAAAGAACAATTCCATTTTGATTTAAAGAGGTTACAAAAACTTCTTTACCAGGCTTTATTTCATCAATACTAATATTGTTACTTTTATTAATATTTTCAGAAGATATATTTTCAAGTTTGATATTTCCTATTTTACTATTCAAGGAATTTCTTAAATTATCCATTTTTTTAGAATTACTAGTATCTGATAATTTTTTAATAATCTCATTAGCATCTTCTTTAGCTTCTAATAATATATTTCTAGCTTTAATTTTGGCATTATTAATAATTTCTTTTTCTTGCTTTTCTTTCTCATAATTTTCTTTTAACAATTTTTCTTTTAATTTAGAGACTTCTTGTGATTCAGCCAAGATTTTTTCTTTTTCCTTTTCAATAGAAAGTTTATCATAATATATGTTTTTTAAAAGTCCTTCAAATTCAATATCATTTGATGACATTAGTTTTTTTGCCTTATCAATTATATTATTATCTAAACCAAGTTTTTTACTGATTTCAAAAGCATTACTTTTTCCAGGAATACCAATCAATAATTTGTAAGTAGGGGATAATGTTTCAACATTAAATTCTACTGAAGCATTTTCAAATCCAGGAGTAATTAAAGCATATTTTTTTAGTTCTTGATAATGTGTTGTAGCAATTGTAAGGGCATTTATACTTTTAAAATAGTCTAATATAGATATTGCTAAATTAGCACCTTCTAATGGGTCAGTACCAGAGCCTAGTTCATCTACTAAAATTAAAGAATTTTTATTAGCGTTTTTAGTAATATCAACAATATTTGTCATATGTGAAGAAAAAGTACTTAATGAATCAGCAATACTTTGATCATCACCAATATCAGCAAATATATTATCAAATACAAATATGCTAGAGTTTTCATCAGCTGGAATATTTAATCCACTACAAGCCATACATGTAAGTAAGCCAACAGTTTTTAGTGTAACGGTTTTTCCACCTGTGTTTGGACCTGTAATTAGTAATGTAGAAAAATCTTTACCTAGTTCAATAGAGATAGGAACTACTTTTGATTTATCAATTAAAGGATGTCTAGCATTTATTAATGAAATCTCCTTTTTGGTATTTATTACAGGAGTGATTCCTGAGATAGATTTAGAATATTTTGCTTTTGCAAAGATAAAATCTAAAGTGCCAATAAGTTTTAGATCTGATTCTAATTCTTCTATATATGGATAAAATAGTGATGTTAAAGTTTGCAAAATTTTTTCGATTTCAACTTCTTCATCTAGTTTTAGTTGATTAATTTCATTATTTAATTCAAATATAGATATAGGTTCTATAAATAAAGTAGAGCCAGCATTAGAAACATCATGGACAAAACCTTTTACTTGACTTCTATATTCTTCTTTTATAGGAATTACAAATCTATCATTTCTTATAGTTACTAAATTTTCTTGGACATATTTAGAAAACTTAGAAGAATGAATCATAGAATTTAATTTAAAACGGATTTCTTGTTCTAAGTTTCTTATTTTTTTTCGGATTTTTTGCAATTCTAAAGATGCTTTGTCATCTATTGTATTTTCATCAATAATAGCTGAAGAGATTTTATTTATAATACCTTCATTAGTGTAAAGATTAGAAAATAGATTATTTAAAATTGGAAAATCATTATTTTCTATATATTCTTTATTAAAATATTTTTTTAAATCTTTAGCACATAATAAAATATTATTTAAGTCTAATAATCCTTTTGGATTTAAACTTTGAGAGCTTTCCAAATTAATTAGATATATGCTAATATCATTTATATTGTAAAAAGAAGGTGTTGAATTTTTATATATTAATCTAACTGCTTCTTCAGTTTCTGCTAGTTTTTCTTTTACAATATGAGTGTCATTGTTTATTTTTAATGTTAAAGCTAATTTTTTCCCTAAGTATGTAGAACAAAAGTTGCTTAGTTGTTCTAATACTTTGTTAAATTCTAGTTTTGATATATAGGTATTGTTCATATTTTTTATTCCTTTCGAAAATGTAATAACAAAATTTTTGTTGCTATTGTAATTATACAGGCATTGGGGAGGTTAGTCAATGATATGTATATTTTAATCTGCAAATATAAGCCAGAAGTATTGTAATTATAATATTTGAATTAATTGCGAATGTGATTGGAGAATTATTAGAAATACTTAAATAATTTTATGGAAAATGTTCGCGTCGAGCGTTAGCGAGGACTAAGTGAAAGGGTGCCATAAAATTATTTTAGAATTTCTTATAATTCGTATTGAGCCGAGCAATTTAATGAAAATATTATAATTACAATACTTTTAGCTATCATTTTAATTACGAGAAAAACTAAAAAGGCATAAAAAACCAAATAAAGAATACCATAATTTGTTATTTTTTGGAAAAATATTGAAATTAAAATTAATTTAATATATAATCATGTCGTAGTTAATTGAAACAAAGAAAGGAGAGATTTTATGAGTAAGTTAGAAAATGGAAAGAAATTAATAATATTTGATGTGGATGGGACAATATGGGATAGCGAGAAGGATGTTTTTTTATCATTTAATCATACTTTAAAGGAAAATGCTAATATGGAAATTACTAAAGAACAATTTCAAGAGTTGGCAGGACTTCATTTAGGTGAAATGTTTGAAAAAGTTTTACCAGAAGAAAAGAAAGGTCAAGCTAGTGAATATGAGAAAAAATATAAAAAATATTATATTGATGAAGGGCATTATGTAGATGCAACAACACTTTTTGAAAATGTAAAAGAGACCATAGAAAATTTTAAATCACAGGGATTTCATATGGCAGTGGCATCAAGTAAGCCAAAAAGAATTTTAGATAAAATGGTAGAACATTTTGGATTAAATGAGTTTGAATTAGTTTTAGGAACAGAAGAAAGTAACTTTAAGCATAAACCAGATCCAGAGATTTTAAATTATATTATGGATCAGTTAAATATTTCTAAAGAAGAGACTGTAATAGTAGGAGATAGTAAAACAGATATTTTAGCAGGAAAAAATGCAGGAATAGATACTATTGCAGTAACATATGGATATGATAAACCTGAAAATTTAAAAAATTTAAATCCTACATATATTGTAGATGATTTTAAAAGCTTAGAAAAAATCATAAATAAGATTTAATTTATATAACTTTCATAAAATATAAAAACAATGAATAAAATAGAAGTGAAGGAATGGTGAAAAGATTTGGACAAGAAATATTGCTTAGTTGCTTATTCATTTCCTTGTGTAGACCAATATTATATAAAAGACAAAGAAGGAAATGTAATACCACAAAAGATGACAGGGGGAATATCTTGTTTAAATGTTTTATACAATATCACATTGTTAAGAAATAATGTTTCTTCATATATTGTAGGAGCGGTAGGAAATGATAAAAATGGAGAAAAAGCATTAGAATCTTTAGAGAATGTCGGAGTTAATACTGACTATGTAAAAAAAGAAAACAGAAAAACAAATGTATTTCACATTATTATTCCTGAGGAAATAACAGAAGATGACAGTGTAGAAATTAGTGAAGTGTCGCCACTAACAGGTGTTAATACATATAGTTTACCACAAGAATTTAAAGGGGAATTACCTAAAGAACTAGAAGGAAAAAGAATTATTTTATGTATTAGTAATTTTGAAAAAAGTACAATGGATTTTATTAATCAGGCAAAAGAAAAATGCAAAGAATGTGTTATTAATTTAGATGTTACAAAAGAAAAAATTTTTAAAGACTTTTCTAATGAATATATAGAAGAATTATTAAATAAAGTAGATATGGTACAAATAAATAACAAGACATTTAAAGCTTTATATAATAAATTGAATTTTGAAGATGGAAAAAATGAAAGTGAATCAGAGAAAAAGACAAAATTTTTTGAAAAATTTAAATTTGATTTATTAACAATAACAAACGGAAGTAAAGGAGCAACTTTTCTATATAATGAAGAAGAACATGTAAAACAATTGGATATGGAAACACCAAAGGTATATGACATGAAAGATCCAACAGGAGCAGGGGATGCATTTAATTCAATTATGACAATGTTTTATCAAGACAAAATTTTAGAAAACAATAGCCAAATAGATGAAAAGTTTTTAAGAAGGTCATTTAATACAGCAAATAAATTTGTAGGACTTGTTGTAAACCAAGTAGGAGCCAGATTAGAGCGACGAGATAAAGTATCTAAACGCGAAGTGATAAGGTGAAATAAAAAATGCAGGTTTTATGATACATATGCCTAAATCATGGCTAAAAATAACAAAAGATAAATAATTATAATAATTTATAAAAAAGGAGAGAAAAATGGATTTATCTATACCTTATAATGGTGATTTGAATTTTTTACAAATGCTAAAAGAAAATAAGAAATATAATATAAAGACTGTGTATGGGAAAAGGGCACAAGATATTATAGGAGGAGGAAGAGCCAGATATGATATAACAGGATATGATGAAGAAAATCTAAAAAAGGCTATTAAAATAACAAAGGAAATGGGAGCACAATTTAATTATTTATTTAATGCACCATGTTCAGCAAATTCAGAATTTCAAAAAGAAAAACAAATTGTTAGCCAAATAGAAGAATTAATAAATGAATATGATATTGATATTGTTACAGTGGCTAATCCTTTTTTATTAAAAATAGTAAAAAAGCATTTTCCCAAACTAAAAGTTAGTATTTCAACTATAGCAAGAGTTGATAGTTTAGAAAAAGTATTAGAGTATGAAAAAGCAGGAGCAGATGAAATAACATTAGATTATAATATTTATAGAAATTTTTCAGAACTAAAAAGAATAAGAGAAAATAGTTCGATAAATTTTCAATTAATTGCAAATGATGGGTATTTATTTAATTGCCCATGGGCAATATATCATTTTCAACTAGAAGGACATGATTCACAACTAGAATATAATAATGTATTAAAATATTTCAGCTACTGTAGATTTAATTGTAAACAAAAATCAGCTAAAGATCCAACTGAATTGGTAAAAGGTATGTGGATAAGGCCAGAAGATGTGGAATTTTATGAAGAATTAGGATATAAAAAATTAAAAATAATAGATAGACTAAAAGATACACCTTGGCTTATGAATGTAGTTGATGCATATACTGAAAGAAAATATGATGGAAACTTAAGTGATATATTATGTTCTTTTGATACTTTTGAAAAAGAAGAGGTAAATACGCCAGTTATAAAAAAAGAAGATATATGTGAAGATAAAATACAAAGCTTAAGAAATTATTGGGATTTAAAACCATATATAGACAATAAAAAATTAAGTAAACTAAATTTTATAGAATTTTTTAGAAAAAATAAAACAGATTGCAGAAATATAAAATGTAGTAATTGTAATTATTGTGAAAATATTGCAAAACAAGTAGTGCATGTTAATAAAGAAAATGCCAGTAATGTTGTAAATAATTTGGATGTTATAAAAGATAGCATGACTGATTTATTAAAAAGAAAATGTTAGAAGAGGGAAGAGGAAGGATGAATTATTTTTTAGATTTAATACCATCAAAAAAGTTTATAGAAAATTTAGGGGAATATTACTCAAATATAGGTGAAAAAATCAATATTGTTTTAAATGTTTATATAAAGCAATTACCTTCTATGAATATAAATAAATATTTATATATTGATATAGATAATTACAAAAAGATAATTGAAAAATTGAAAAAATATAACTTTCAAATAAATATTATTTTTGATACTTTTTGTTTAGGAAATAGGGAATTTAGTGAACAAGGAAATGAAATATTGGAAATAATAGCTGACATATTGCAAGAAAAACCAGAATATTTTACAATTACAAATAATTTTTATTATAGATATATAAAAACAAATTTTGACAATGTTAAATTAATATATTCAGAATATGCAGAAATAAATAATGTTCAAAAAATAAATAGATATTTAGAAGATTTAGAAAGCACATGTGTAAAAATAGATACTTTATTATTAAAAGATAAAAAGCAAATGCAATATATATCTTCTAACTTTAAAAAAGATAGTATACATATAAATTTAAATAAAGGGGTTTATAAAAATAATATATATAGTGACACATTAAATAATAATATAGCACACTATATTCAAAAAGAAAGATGGAATGATATAAAAAAATTGTTATTAAAATGTAAAGAGGAATTTAATAATGAAAATAAAGAACTGGTAAAATTGGACCAAGATGATATTAATTATTTGATGAATTTAGGTTTTAATAATTTATGGTATTATTCAACAACAGATAAAGTGGATGAGTATTTGAAAGATATAAAAAGAGTTTTAAATAATGATTATAAAGATATAAAACAATATCCATGGGATTTAATATAATCCCATGGTATTAATTAATTATTTTTTTTCTTTTTTTGTTTTGGAACTACAATATTTTTAGGTTTTTTTTCATTTGTATCTTTTGGCTTTAGTGAATTAATATGATTATGTACAGAAGATATTTCTAAATCACTATTGTCGCCTGAAACGATTTCAAGTTTTTTTTCTTCATTTTTATTGTTACTCATATTAATACCTCCAACTATTTTTTGGTAGTGTCAACTAAATTTACATTTTATTTAGTTACACCCCTGTATTTTTAAGGGTTTCATCATTTTTTTGTAATA
>CALYAB010000054.1 GCA_944393395.1 uncultured Clostridia bacterium | reverse complement strand
CTTTCTAAAACAACGTAAGTTGTTTTAATATATAATATGCTGAATTTTGTCAAATTGTAACAATAAATACTCACAATGTTACTAGATAATGACTTAATAATGCTTTTAGAAAATGGGTTTAATTTCATAAAAAATTATAACAAAAAAGCATGGAAAAAGTTACCAAGGACAAGAGTAGAATATTATGATTATAATGAAAGAGTTATAACAGAACTTTTAGTAAATGCTTTGATTCATAGAATGTATGATATAGTAGGAGCAGAAATTCATATTGATATTTATGATGATAGGTTAGAAATAGAATCTCCTGGTGGAATGTATGATGGAAGTGTAATTCAAAATCAAGATATTTTAAATATTCCATCAAAAAGAAGAAATCCAATAATTGCAGATATGTTTCAAAGATTAGACTTTATGGAAAGACGTGGAAGTGGATTTAAGAAAATTTATGAGGCGCTAGGAGATAAGGATAAAATAAAATTTTATTCAAACAGAACAGATTTTAAAGTAACTCTGATGAATGAAAATTATAGTAGAGAAATAGAAAATATCGGTGATAAAAACTATACAGAAAACTATACAGAAAACTATACAGAAAATATAAATGAAACACAAAGAAAACTCATAGAGTTAATTAAATCTAATCCAAATATCACACAAAAAATAATGATGGAAGAAACAAATTTAAGTAGACCTGCTATAACATTGAATTTAAAACAATTAAAAGATAAAAAGATAATTGAAAGAGTGGGATCAGACAGAAAAGGTTATTGGAAATTATTAATATAGAATAGAAAATATAAAATAAAATTGTGAAGAATATCAAAACAAATTTGGTATTCTTTTTTCTTTTATATATGAATAAATTTGCAACATTTAGAAAACTATAAAAAAGTTCTTGCTAAGTAAAATTTGTTTTGCTATAATATAATAGAGGTTATACAATGGGGAGGAAATAAAAATGAAAGATACAAATAAAAAAAGTGGAATTTTTAAAAGAATGAGAACAAGAATTATAGCTATATTAGGAGCTTTAGGAGTAGCAGCTTTTGGAGGAGGACATGCATTATTAAATAACGGAAGTAACAATGTTCAAGATAATAAGACAAAGATAGAAAGTACAAATACAGGAAAAACTTCTGAAGGTACATTTAAAGAAGGACTAAAATTTGATACAACGATAGTAGATAAAATTTTAGTTGAATATAATGCTAATTTGCCAGAAGAAGAAAAAATAACTGAAGATGATTTGGGAATAATATTACAAGAAGAAGTGGGAAATGGACATGTTATTAAAGATGTAGCAGAAGATGGAGAAGTTTCATATATAGAAAATTATTATAAAACAGCAAAAGACTTAGAAGAAGGACAAGAATTCATGGAAGATAATGCAATTAGTAATATGGAAATATATACTTTAGTTGATAATAGTAAAGAAAATACATTAGCAGGAGTTATAGAAATAGGCGACGAATATCACGAAATTGAAGTACAATCAATAGAAAAAAATGGAAAAGAATATTTAAAAGATGATGAAACATATGTAGGAATACCAGAAAATGTAAAGACAAAAGATGTTTATAAAAACTTTGAAAACTATTATAATAAAAGACTAAATAAATTAGAAAATCAAAAATATGCAGAAAATGTAAAAGAAAAAACAGATGATGAATTGGAGTATTAATAAAAGATAATGAAATTTGTATAAAATATCCACTCTTTGCAAACAATATGTGTAAAACATATTTGCAAGGAGTGGAATTTTTTTGAAGACAAATAAAATATTAAAAATTGATGGAACTTTATTAGATAAAAAACAATTAGAAAATCATTTACAAAAGATTGCAGCAAATCATAACTTAATAAATAAACCAGCTAAAGAAACATATCCTATTCCACAACTATTAGATAATTTTGAAACAATAAAAGTAGTGTACAATTTGTTAAATGAACATGTAAAACTTGGAATTAGTACACATCCAGCGGGAGAGTGGTTACTAGACAATTTTTATATAATAGAAGAAACTGTTAAACAAATACAAAAAGAATTAACATTAAAAAAATATATGAATTTTTTAGGAATAGCAAATGGAAAATATAAAGGTTTTGCAAGAATATATGTATTGGCAGCAGAAATTGTAGCATATACAGATAATAAAATTGAAAAAGGAGATTTAGAAGATTATTTATTAAGTTATCAAACCAAAAAGACATTAAGTATGGAAGAAATTTGGAATATAGGGATATTTATTCAAATTGCAATAATAGAAAATATAAGAGAAATTTGTGAAAAAATATATAGTAGTCAAATACAAAAAGTAAAAGCAGAAAACATCGCAAAAAAATTAATTGATGACAAAAATAATAATAAAGAAAACAATTTATATAATATAAAAAATGTAAAAAAAGATATTTTAAATGATGTAAAATATCCATTTATAGAATATATGTCATATATTTTAAAAAGATATGGTAAAAAAGGATATAGTTATTTAAAAGTATTAGACGAAATTGTAGAAATGACAGGTACAACAGTACAAGAGGTTATAAAAAAAGAGCATTTTGATATAGCAGTAAAAAAAGTATCTATTGGAAATAGTATTACAAGTATAAAGAAAATCCAGAGAATTAATTTTTTAGAAATATTTGAAAAAATAAATGGAGTAGAGGAAATATTAAAACAAGATCCAGCAGATGTATATAGAAAAATGGATAGTGATACTAAAGACTACTATAGAAATAAAATTAAAGAAATAGCTAAAAAAACAAAGATATCTGAAATATATATAGCCAGAAAAATATTAGCATTAGCAAAAGAAAATGAAAACAATGGAAAAAAATCACATATAGGTTATTATATAATTGATAAAGGAATAACAAAAACATATCAGGAATTACAATATAAAACACCTAAAACGCTAAGTAGTAAAAGTAAGCAAAAAATATATGTTACTACAAATATATTGTTATCATTACTTTTGTCTATAATTATTAGTAGCATAATAAATATGCATATTAAAAATATAGGAATATATATATTTAATATACTTATATTTTTAATTCCTTCGTCAGAAATTATAATACAAATTATCCAATATATCTTAAGTAAAGTAATAAAGCCAAAACCAATACCTAAAATAGATTTTTCAAAAGGAATTGATGAAGAAAATTCTTGTATGGTAATTATACCTACAATAGTAAAAAACAAAGAAAAAGTAGAAGAATTAATTGATAAATTAGAAGTATATTATATTGCTAATAAATCGAAAAATATATATTTTACTTTGTTAGGCGATTGTTCAGAAAGTAATAAAAGGGAAGAAACAGCTGATAATGAAGTAATAGAAACAGGAATAGAGCTTACAGAAAAATTAAATAAAAAATATTCTGAGGAGAATAAATTTCCTATATTTAATTTTATATATAGAAAAAGAGAATGGAATGAAAAAGAAAATTCTTATTTAGGTTGGGAAAGAAAAAGAGGGATGATTACACAATTTAATGAATACATCTTAGGAAATGAAGAAAATAAATTTAGAGTAAATACTATAGAACCATATAAAGATTGCATTCCAAAAATAAAATATGTAATAACATTAGATGCAGACACAGATTTAATACTAAATTCGGCATTTGAGTTAGTTGGAGCAATGGCACATATTTTAAATAAACCTATTATTGATGAAGAAAAAAATATTGTTACAGAAGGATATGGAATTATTCAACCTAGAATTGGTATTAATTTAGATATAACATATAAAACACTATTTACACAGATCTTTGCAGGTGCAGGAGGAATAGATTCATACACAAATGCTATTTCTGATTTATATCAAGATAATTTTGGGGAAGGCATTTTTACAGGAAAGGGAATATATGATTTAAAAGTATTTTCAAAGGTTTTAAAAAATGCAATACCAGAAAATACTGTATTAAGTCATGATTTACTAGAAGGATGTTATTTAAGATGTGGTTTAGCCACAGATATTATGCTAATGGATGGATATCCAACAAAATATAATAGTTTTATGAATAGATTGGCTAGATGGACGAGGGGAGATTGGCAAATATCTAGATGGTTAAGAAATAAAATAATTGACAGAAAAGAGATTATATCAAATCCTCTAAATTGTATATCAAAATATAAAATATTTGATAATTTGAGAAGAAGTTTAATAGAAATTTCTGTAGTAATAGCTTTAATATTTTTAGTTTTATTAAATAAAGTATATATGCTAAAAATATATCCATTTGTTATTATAAGTATTGGAGCAGTTGTTATATCTAATATATTAGAGATTTTAAATAATTTATTATTTAAAAAAGAAGGAGAACATAAGCAAAAGAAATTTTCTCCAAGAATATCAGGATATAAAGGAATTATATTAAGGATTTTAATAACAATAGGAGTATTGCCATATAAAGCATATACTTTGTTAATTGCTATAATAAAAACAATTTATAGAAAATGCATATCTCATAAAAAATTATTAGAATGGATGACTTCAGAAGAAGCAGAAAAACAAGCTAAAAATAACATTATGTCTTATTTAAGACAAATGTGGTTTAATATAATATTTGGAGTAATAACTATTTTAATAGCTCTAAGCATGCCAAGTATTTTAGGAATAATATTAGGATTAATATGGAGCTTCTCACCTTTTATGATGTGGTATATTAGTAAAGAGAAAAAAGATATAGAACCAGTACAAAAATTAAATCAGCCAGAAAAAGAATATATATTAGAAATTGGTGAGAAAACATGGGAGTTTTTTAAACAATATATAAATAAAGAAAATAATTATTTAATTACAGATAATTATCAAGAAGATAGAAAAGAAAAAATTGTTAATAGAACATCTTCAACAAATATAGGATTATCTATATTAGCTATTATTTCAAGTTATGATTTAAATTACTCCAATTTAGAAGAAACAATAGAATTATTATATAAAGTTTTAACATCTGTAGATAGTCTACAAAAATGGAATGGACATCTATATAATTGGTATAATACCAAAACTAAAGAACCATTAAAACCTAGATATATTTCAACTGTTGATAGTGGAAATTTTATAGGATATCTTTATGTTACAAAAACATTTTTAGAAAATGTAAAAGAAAATTCAGATAGGAATATTTTTGATAAAGTGGAAGAAATGATAGAAATTGTTAATAGAACAATTGAAACAACAGACTTTTCACAATTATACAGTCAAGAACACCAAATATTTTCTATAGGATATAATATAGAAGAAAATAAATTAACAGATTCATATTATGACCTGTTAGCATCAGAAGCAAGGCAAGCTAGCATTGTTGCAATTGCTAAAAAAGATGTATCAGCTAAACATTGGAATCATTTAAGTAGAACATTAACAATTTTAGATAAATATAAAGGTTTAATATCTTGGTCTGGAACAGCATTTGAATATTTAATGCCAAATATAAATATTCCTAAATACAAAGGTAGCTTATTAGATGAATCTTGTAATTTTATGATTATGAGTCAAATTAAATATGCAGAACATTTAAATATACCTTGGGGAATATCTGAAGCAGCATTTAACTTAAAAGACCTACAATCAAATTATCAGTATAAAGCTTTTGGAATACCTTGGCTTGGGTTAAAAAGAGGACTAGCAGATGAGATGGTAGTATCTTCATATGGTAGTATTTTAGCTGTAAATGATAAACCAAAAGAAGTGGTAAAAAACTTAAAAGTTTTAGAAGATTATGGGATGTATAATAAATATGGATTTTATGAAGCTTTAGATTTTACTCCAGAAAGAGTAAGAAAAGGAAAAAATGCAGAAGTTGTAAAAGCATATATGGCACACCATCAAGGATTAATATTATTATCAATAAATAATCTATTTAACAATAATATTTTACAAAAAAGATTTACTAAAAATCCAGAGATACAAGCAATAAGTGTATTATTGCAAGAAACAATGCCTGAAAAATCAATAACAACTAAAGAAGATAAAGAAAAAGTAGAAAAATTAAAATATAAAGATTATGAAAATTATATAGAAAGAAGATATTCAAAAATAGATGAAAGACTAATTAGAGGAAATGTAATATCAAATGAAAATTATATGGTTGCATTAAATCAAAAAGGAGAAGGAATTAGTAAATATAAAAATATTTATATCAATAAATTTAAAAATACAGAGGATTATATTCAAGGAATTATATTTAATATCAAAAGTATCAAAAATAAAAATATTATAAGTTCAAGTTATTCTCAAAATTTAAAAAAGGAAAATAAATATGAAATTAGGTTTATGCCAGATAAAAATGAGCAAGAAATAGTTAGTGGAAATATAAAAGCAAAAATAGAAGTAACTGTTGCATCAAATGAACCAGTAGAATTAAGAAGAATTACATTAGAAAATATGGGAAATGAAGAAGAGATTATAGAAGTAACAGGATATTTTGAACCAATTTTAGCACCAAAAGAGCAATATTATGCACACCCTGCA
The DNA here is from genome assembly GCA_944393395.1 of uncultured Clostridia bacterium. Taxonomy (GTDB): domain Bacteria; phylum Bacillota; class Clostridia; order TANB77; family CAG-508; genus CAG-269. The sequence continues at coordinate 5,691 of CALYAB010000054.1, read as the reverse complement.
TTTAATAATTTATTTTTAATTTATGAATATAACGAAGAAAAGAATTGTTTAGTTGTAAAAAGAAAGAAAAGAGATATAACTGAAAATGAATTTTATCTATCAACAACTTTAAATGTAAATAAAGAAAATGTAATAGGTGATTTAGAATATGAAATAGAAGAAGAAAAATTTATAGGAAGAGGAAATTTAAAAATACCAAAAATGGTAAAAGATTCATTGCCATTTTCTAAAAAAATAGGATTAGTTACAGAGCCAATTGTTGCAATGAAAAGGAATGTAAAAGTAAAGAAAAATGAGAAAGTAATTATAGATTTTATACTATCTGTAGAAGAAGAAAAAGAAAAATCAATAGAAAACCTAGAAAAATATGAATTAATTGAAAATGTAAAAAATGAATTTGACTTATCTAAAGCAAGAGTTGAAGCAGAAAGCAGATATCTAAATATTAAAGGAAAAGATATAGAAACTTATCAAAAAATATTATCATATATAATATTTGATAACTCTATAAAAAGTATAGAAAAGGAAAGATTAAAAAATCAGACATATAGGCAAAATGATTTATGGAAATATGGTATATCAGGAGATTTGCCAATCATTTTAGTAGAAATGAAAAATGTAAATGATTCAGAATGTTTAAAACAGGTATTAAAAGCTTATGAATATTTCAGAACCAAAAATGTAGAAACAGAAATTGTAATTATTGATGAAGAAAAATATAGTTATGAAAATTATATGAGAGAAGAAATTGAAACAACAATATTAAACCATCATATGGGATATTTAAAAAATATTAAAGGTGGGATATTCATATTATCAGAAGAGGAAATTGATAAAAAAGATTTTGAACTTTTAAAATTTATATCTGTAATTACAATTAATTGTGCAAAAGGTAATCTTGAAAACAATATAAAAGATATAGAAGAGGAATATTTAGAAAGATATAAAGAAATAAGCGAAGAAGAAAATAGTAATATATTTATTGAAGAAAATGTAGAAGATATAGATATATTAAAAAACAAGAAAAATCTAAAATATTATAATGAATATGGTGGCTTTTCAGAGGATGGAAAAGAATATTTAATAAAAGTAAATAAAGAAAAAAGATTACCAACAGTATGGTCACATATTATGGCAAATGAAAAGTTTGGAACCATTGTAACAGAAAATATGGGTGGATATAGTTGGTACAAAAATAGTAGATTAAATAGAATAACAACTTGGAACAATAATCCGAGTCATGATATTCCATCAGAAATTATTTATATAAAAGATATGGAAACAAAAAAAGCATGGTCTTTAGGATTAAATCCTATGCCTGATGATAGAAACTATAATGTGATTTATGGATTTGGATATTGCAAATATATTCATAATAATTTAGGGATAGAACAAGAATTAGAAGTATTTGTACCTAGAGAAGATAGTTGTAAAATAGGGATATTACATTTGAAAAATAAAACACCTAATAGAAAACATTTAAAATTATACTATTATATAAAACCAGTTATTGGAGAAGATGAAATCAAAACAGGAAAAAATATTAATATAAAATTTGATAGAAATAGTAATATCATAACTGCTAATAATTTATATATAAGTGAAATAGATAATACAAAAATATATATTTCTTCAAGTGAAAAAATAAAAAGTTATACAGGAGATAAAAAATTTTTCTTAGGAAAAAATGGTTTATCAAATCCTGATGGAATAAAGAAAATTAGATTAAATAATAGTAATTCAATAGGAAGAAATTCTTGTATTGTATTTGAAATAGAAGTAGAAATAGAAAGTTTTGCAAACAAAGAAATTTCATTTACACTAGGTGCTGAAGAAACAATTATTGATTGTAAAAATATTTCATATAAATATAGTAAATTACAAAATTGTAGACAAGAACTAGATAGGGTAAAAAATTATTGGAAAGAATTATTAGGAAGATTGCAAGTATATACACCATTAGAATCAACAAATATATTACTAAATGGTTGGTGTATTTACCAAACTTTAGAAAGCAGACTTTTGGGAAGAAGTGGATATTATCAATCAGGAGGTGCTTTTGGATTTAGAGACCAATTACAAGATACTTTAGCGCTAAAATATATTTCACCAGAATATTTAAAAACACAAATTATAAAGCATAGTAAACATCAATTTGAAGAAGGAGATGTAGAACACTGGTGGCATGAAGAAACTGGAAGAGGTATAAGAACAAGATTTTCAGATGATTTATTATGGTTACCATATCTTGTAATAGAATATATAAACTTTACAGGAGATTATACTATTTTAGATATCAAAACTCCATATTTAAAAGGTGCTGTTTTAGAAACAGGAGTAGATGAAAGATATGATAAATATTTAGAAAGCGAAAAACAAGAAAGCATTTATTTACATTGTATAAGAGCAATAGAAAAAAGTTTTAACTTTGGAGAAAATGGCTTACCTAAAATCGGTAGTGGTGATTGGAATGATGGATTTAGTACAGTAGGGAATAAAGGAAAAGGTGAAAGTGTATGGCTTGGATTTTTCTTATATAAGATTTTAGATGAATTTATTAATATATGTAAAAATGTAGAGACAAGTAATAGAGAAAACTTAGAAGATATAAACAAAGAAAATGAACTAATAAGTAATATGTCAGAAAATAATGATTCCGAAGTTTTAATGGAAAACAATAAAATACAAGAATCTGAATTAATGAAAGAACATCAAGAAAGTATAATAGAAAAATTTGAAAGAATAAAGATGCAATTAAAGAAAGCTTTAAACACAAATGGATGGGATGGAAGATGGTATAAAAGAGCATTTATGGATGATGGTAGTGTGTTAGGAAGTATGGGAAATGATGAATGTAGAATAGATAGTATTGCCCAAAGTTGGAGTATTATTTCAAAAGCAGGAGACAATGATAAAAAATATATATCAATGGAAAGTTTAGAAAATCATTTAGTAGATAAGGAAAATGGAATTATTAAGCTTTTAGATCCACCATTTGATAAAGGAAATTTGGAACCAGGATATATTAAGGCATATTTGCCAGGTGTTAGAGAAAATGGTGGTCAATATACACATGCTAGTTGTTGGGCAATTATTGCAGAAGCACTTTTAGGATTTGGTGACAAGGCTTTAGAATTATATAGAATGATAAATCCAATCGAACATTCAAGGACAGAAGATGCTAGTACAAAGTATAAAGTAGAACCTTATGTAATTGCAGCAGATATTTATGGAGCAAATAATTTGGCAGGAAGAGGAGGATGGACTTGGTATACGGGGTCTAGTAGTTGGTATTATGATGCAGGAATTAAATGTATATTGGGATTAAAGATAGAAAAGGAGTATTTAAAGATAGAGCCATGTATTCCAAAAGATTGGAAAGAGTATTTGATAAGATATAAGTGGAAAGAAAGTATATATAATATAAAGGTTATAAATGAAAATAAAAAAAATACTGGAGTTGAGAAAGTTTTTTTGAATGGTCAAGAGGTGGAAAATAAAATTAAGTTAGATGGTGGTAATAGGATTTTTAATATAGAAGTTGTTATGTGATTATTTGTAGAACAATTTTTAGAACAATGTCAAAAGTCAGCAATTAGTGAATTGCTGACTTTTGGGGTTATCTAAGAATTTTAAAAATCTAATTCACATATAGAAATAAAATAAATACTGGAATAATTTTAATTTTTGTGATACAGTTAAATAAATTAATAGCTTATAGAATAGAAAGAAGGAAAAAGATGTTAAAAATAATTGTTATTGGATGTCCAGGAGCAGGAAAAAGTACATTTGCACGAAAACTAAAAGTGGCCACAGGTCTTCCATTATATTATTTAGATATGTTATGGCATAAATCAGACGGAACTAAGATTTCCAAAGAAGAATTTGATAAAAAATTAGCAGATATATTTAAAAGTAATAAATGGATTATAGATGGTAATTATCAACGTACTTTAGAACAGCGTTTAAAGGAATGTGATACTGTATTTTTATTAGACTTTTCAGTAGAAGAGTGTATTGAAGGAGCGAAATCTCGTATAGGAAAGAAAAGAGAAGATTTACCATGGATTGAAGAAAAGTTTGATGAAGAATTTAAACAATATATTATGAATTTTCCAAAAAAAAATTTACCACAAATCTACAAATTACTTGAAAAATATCAAAGTAATAAAAATATAGTTATTTTAAAAACAAGAGAAGAAGCAAATAACTACTTAAAAGAAATGAAAAGAGGAAATATATGATAAAAAGATACAAACAAAATGAAGTTGATAAATTAGCAGAAATACTGAAACATGATGGAGTTATAAGTGTTCCTACCGATACAGTTTATGGTGTATGTGCTAGAATAAATTCAGTAAAAGCACATGATAGATTAATAGAAGTAAAAAATCGTCCTACTAATAAAGCTTTTCCAATCATGTGTGCAGATGAAAAACAAATAAAAAGTATTGCAATAGTAGATGAAAAAGCAGAAAAGTTAATTCATGCTTTCATGCCTGGACCTATTACATTGATTTTGAAGAAAAATAATAAAATACCAGACTATGTAAGTAATGGAAAGGATACTATTGCTATAAGAATGGCAACTTCAAAAGCTTTAGAAAATTTAATTAAAAGGACTGAAAGTCCAATTTTTATGACAAGCGCTAATCAAAGTGGTAAACCAACATGTACTAATCTAAAGGAAATAGAAAATGCATGTCCGACTTTAGATGGAATGATGGAAGGTACAGTAGTATTTGGAGAAGCCAGCACAATAGTAGATTGCACTTTAGAAGAAATACAGATTTTACGATCAGGTCCGATTTCAATGAAACAAATAAAAAAGTTATAGATAGTTAATTAATATAGTAACAAAAAACAAATCTTCTCATAATATATAAAAAATATATTTGGGAGGATTTTTTCTATGGCAAAAATATTAGTATTTAACAATGACACAGATAGAATGGAAACCTATTACAGAAATGAAGCTGACCCAATGCCATATAATACAAATGGAACACTACGAGTAAGAGAATTTAGAGGATCAAGTAAAAGTAATATTTTATGGACAACTAAGAGAACTATGCAAAGTTGGAATAGTCAAAGATATATTTTTGGAGGCCCTATACCAGTAGGCTTCGCTTTTAAAAGGCCATATGAAGGAGGACATGGGAACCAGAGTCATGACTTGATACACACAGTTGAACACTTAAAAAATTATAATAGGAGATAAATAAAATTTGTGTTTTTAGAGATAAGATATAATTAATAAAGTGCTAGAAATAGTGCTTTTATTTTTTATAATTTTTATGTATAAGCACTTGCAAAATAAACAAATGTTTGATACAATATTACAAAATTACAAATAAAAATTAACAAATTGGAGATGATAATAATGAGCAATTTACAAGCAGAAGAATACAAAAGTTTTGAAGAAATAAAAAGAACTAAAGAAGATGGAACAGAATATTGGAGTGCAAGAGAGTTAAGTGAAGTTTTGGAATACAAGCAATGGAGAAATTTTGCAAAAGTAATAGATAGAGCAAAATTAGCTTGCCAGAATAGTGGAAGAATGATTGATGACGATTTTGCTGAGGTCAGCAAAATCGTTGAAGCAGGAGCAACACAGAAAAAAGTATCAAACAAGTTGAAAAAGAACAATTGAAAAGATTAAAAGATAAGAAAACAAAGTTAATGTTAGAT
>CALYAB010000053.1 GCA_944393395.1 uncultured Clostridia bacterium | reverse complement strand
AAACTTTTAATAAATACACAAGATAGAACTGAAATAAGAGTAGCTCAAAGATTGGGAATAGAAGTAAACCCATATGATATAAGAGATGGAGTATTATGGTCATCAACTGGAAACTTGTTATTAATGGATGAAAATACAGGAAGTTTAACAATACCAGATTCAGTAACATCAATAGGAGAAGGGGCTTTTTCAAATTTAGAAGGATTAAAAACAATAATAATACCACCAACAGTAAAAAGGATAGAACAAAATGCATTTAGAAATAATACAACATTAGAAAATGTAATAATACAAGAAAGAAATGGAGAAGGTGTAGAATATATTGGGGAGAGTGCATTTTATGGATGTAGTAACCTAAAAAATATAGACTTACCAGATACTATAACGTATATTGGAGGACAAGCCTTTAGACATAATTCCAATTTGGATAATATAATATTACCGAGTAAATTAAAAAAATTAGAAGGTTTGACGTTTCAAAATTGTTTTAATTTAAAAAATTTAGAATTGTCAGAAGATTTGGAAGAACTAGGGGCAGAATGTTTATCAAATACAAAATTAACAATATTAAAGCTTCCTCCAAATTTAAAAAATATAGGTAATGGAGCTATATTAATATCAACATTACAGCAAATAGATACATCAGAAAATAATTATTTTGAGTTTAAAAATGGAGTATTGTATACAAAGGATTTAAAAACTTTAGTAATTGCATTGCCAAATGTAACAAGCATAAACATAGAAAATTCAGTCGAAACAATACAAGAATATGCGTTTAGGAATTGTAGTAATTTAGCAACTATTCAAATACCAAAAAATGTAAGAGAAATAGGACAACGCGCTTTTTATAATTCAAATTTAAAAAGTTTAATAGTAGATTCTAATAATAATTATTTCATAAATGACGAAAATGGTAATTTATATAGTAAAGATGGTACAATTTTATATAGATTATTTGATACAGGAAATGTAATAATAAGAGACGGAGTAAAAAATATAAAAGGAGGAGCTTTGTTAGATAATGGAATACAGACATTAACTTTACCAGATAGTTTCGAAGGAGATACAACAGCTAATATATATGCAGTTTTCCCGAATTTAGACTATTTATTACTTCCTAAGAATGTAAATAAATTTGATAAACAAGCATATTTTAATGTAAAAAATATAGAAGTGGATAGAAGTAATCCATATCTCAAATCAATAAATAATGAATATATATTAAGTAAAGATGGAAAAGAATTATATTGGGTAAAAAGTGATTTAACAGAAGTTAATATACCAGATACTGTAGAAACAATAAAGGTACATGCCTTTTATTATTCAAAAACAGAAGAAATAAAATTACCAAATAAAGTTAAAAAAATAGAAGGTGGTATAATGCTTGGGGCTAATTTTAAAAGAATAGAAATACCGTCTAGTATAGAAGAAATTGATACGTTGGCTTTTAGCAGTGTTGATAATTTAAGAGAAGTAATAATTCACAAGAAAAAAGATACTATTAATGGATCACCTTGGAGCAATCCATATGGCGATAGAGCAGTAATTTGGGATAATTAATATATCTTTTAAGAAGTAGATACTGAACTGCAATATCTAGTAATCCACGGAAACTTTATAAAATTAAATTTCTTGCTTTTTAGTTATTTCTAGTGTAAAATATTATAGTAAATAGTAGAAAAGGAGCAAGAAAAAATGAGAATTAGATACAAAAAATGGGCAAGACCAGAATTAGAAGCAAGTCCTTTTTATATAGATAATCCAGAAGAAATGAAAGGAAAATGGAAATCATACTTTGGAAATGAAAATCCAATACACCTAGAGTTAGGATGTGGAAAAGGACAATTCATATCAGAACTAGCCTCAGAAAATTTGAATATAAACTATATAGCAATTGACCTAATAGATGCCATGTTAGGACTAGCAAAACGAAATGTAGAAGCTAAATATAAGGAAAAAAACATAGAGCCCAAGAATATTGTTTTAACAAGATTTGATATAGAAAGAATATTGTTGATTTTAGAAGAACAAGATGAAATTGAAAGAATATATATTAATTTTTGCAATCCTTGGCCAAAGGGAAAACATAGAAAAAAGAGATTAACACACACAAGGCAATTAGAAAAATATAGAGAATTTTTAAAAGATAATGGGGAAATTCACTTTAAAACAGATGATGAAGATTTGTTTAATTCTAGTTTAATATATTTTAAAGAAACTAATTTTGAAATATTAAAGAAGACTTATGATTTGCATGCAGAGAATATATTTGAAAAAAATATAGAAACAGAACATGAGAAAATGTTTTCAGAACAGGGAATAAAGATTAAAGCGTTAATTGCTAGGAAAAAGCCACTCTAAACTTCAGAGTGGCTTTAATAAATAGAGTAATAATAACTTTTGGATTATTTTGAAAAAGCTATATATTTTTTAGCTCTTTCAATAGCTATTATCGAGTTGGCGTCCCAAATCACTCCATTATCAACCCAATCTATCACAGTATTTATCTTTTCCTTAAGCGGAATAAGAAATTCATCTGCGTCTAAATTAGGTTCACAGATTTTCTCGACGTTCTGCGCCAAAAATAAATGAGTGATACTTGTACAACAAGCAGGATCAGATGTAAAAGCTCCTAAACTTACAAGAGGAGAGTCTGTTGAACATCCTGTTTCCTCTAATAGTTCTCTTTTAGCAGCTACTTCAAAGTCTTCTCCAGCTTCGACAATACCAGCAGGAATCTCAATACTTTCCAGATCATTTACGCCAGCTCTTGGCTGTTTGGTGAGATATATCTCGCCTTTAGCATTTGTTGCCACAATTGCAACAACATCTTTTTTTTGGAGTACTTCTCTGAAGATAACGTTTCCTTTAGGTAATTTTATTGCTAAACGATCTACCTTCAAAAAACCTTCAGAAATTCTTTCCCTTTCAGTGATGTCTAATTTTTTCATAGTGCAACCTCCTAAATAATAAAACAATATAGTTACATTAAAATTTTAACATTTTATGTTAAGGTTGTCAAATTCTTAAAGAACTTTAAAATAGTATTTTTCGTTGTTGTGTTATTGTTCAATATATATTTTCAAGTAATAGACTGAATAGAATCGTTGTTGTAACAAGTATCTCGGAAAATTTCAAAAATAGCTTGTGTTTTACAGAAAGACATGTTAAAATAGTAATAGATTAAAAAAAAACCGATTTTGTGTGGATTTTTTTTAATCTTTTTTAAGTTATAGGAAATTGCATTTCCTATAATGTAAAAAACAAAAAAACGATATTTTAAACATGCCACAAAAATTGTAATGGAAAGGGGTATAAAATGAATACAAAGTATATTTTTGTAACAGGTGGAGTAGTATCAGGATTAGGAAAAGGAATTACTGCTGCATCACTAGGTAGATTATTAAAAAATAGAGGATACAAAGTAACAATCCAAAAGTTTGACCCATATATAAATGTAGACCCAGGAACAATGAATCCTTATGAACATGGAGAGGTTTTTGTAACAGATGATGGAGCAGAAACAGACTTAGACTTAGGACATTATGAAAGATTCATAGATGAAAATTTAACTAAAAATTCAAGTGTTACAATGGGAAAAATATATAAAAACGTGATTGAAAAAGAAAGAAAAGGAGATTATTTAGGAAAGACAGTACAAGTAATCCCTCACATTACAAATGAAATAAAAGAAAAGATTTATGGATTTGAAAATACTGATACAGACATTGTGATAACAGAAATTGGAGGAACAATAGGGGATATAGAAGGAGTATCTATTATAGAAGCTATAAGACAAGTTGGTTTAGAAAAAAATAAAGAAGATGTTCTTTATATTCATGTAACATTATTGCCATATATATTTGGTTCAAATGAAATTAAATCAAAGCCAACACAACATTCAGTAAAAGAACTTCAAGGATTAGGAATAAAACCAGATATATTGGTTTGTAGAACAGAGCAAGATATTCCAGATAATGTAAGAGAAAAATTATCTTTATTTTGTAATGTAAGAAAATCAAGTGTTATCCAAAATAAAACAGCAGATTGTCTTTATGCAGTACCATTAATGCTAGAAGAAGAAGGATTAGCAAGAGAAGTATGTAATCATTTAAGACTAGAAAAATACATACCAAATAATGCAAAATGGGAAGAGATGATAGATAATATAAGAAATATAGACGAAAATAAAGTAGTTAATATAGGACTAGTTGGAAAATATATAAAATTAGAAGATTCATATATTTCTGTCATTGAAAGTTTATATCATGCAGGCTTTGCTAATAATGTTAAAGTAAAAGTAAAATTAATAGATTCTGAAAAAATAACAGAGGAAAATGTAAAACATCAATTAGAAGGCATGGATGGAATTGTAATTCCTGGAGGATTTGGTGACAGAGGAATAAGTGGAATGATAGAAACAATAAAATATGTAAGAGAAAATAATATTCCATTTTTAGGAATATGTTTAGGTATGCAAATGGCAGTCGTAGAATTTGCGAGAAATGTTTTAGGAATTAAAGATGCAGATTCAGAAGAATTTGACAAAAAAACAAAAAATCAAGTAATACACATTATGGAAGAACAAAAAAAGATAAATAAAAAGGGTGGAACAATGAGACTAGGAGCATATCCTTGTATTATTAAAGAAGGAACACTTGCCCATAAGCTTTATGGAACAACTGAAATTTCAGAAAGACATAGACACAGATTTGAATATAATAACGAATATAGAGAAAAATTAGAAGAAGCAGGATTAAAAGTATCTGGAATTTCACCAGATGGTTTGTTAGTAGAAATGGTTGAAATAGAAAAACATCCATACTTTATAGCTGGACAATTTCACCCAGAGTTGAAATCAAGACCTAATAGACCAGCACCATTATTTTTAGGTTTGATTAAAGCTTCAAAAAATACTAAAATTTAAAAAATTATATCTATTTACAAAAATATTTTATATATGATATAATTAGTAAGTACAAAAGCTAATAAGAGGTGATAATTAAGATGGCAGTGCTTACAGTAATATATATATTAATACTTGTAATATTTGCACTTATCTTATATGCAGTTATGCAAATAAGATTATTTGGTATAAAAGTAAAAGATTTCTGGGGATTTGTAGAGGCTAACCAAATGTTAGATAAATTATATATGTTTGCAAAACAATATGAGAGAATGACACCACAAGAACAAATTATATATTTGTCAGAAGCAGAAAAAATATTTAAAGCATTTGACAAAGTACCAGATGAACTATGGGAAGAAGAATATGATAAATACAAAGAAGTAGTAAATAAATACAATGATATTAGAATGTTAAAATGGAGTTCAAATTAGAAGATAAAAAAATAAAAAATCCACTGATTTTGGTGGATTTTTTATTTTTTAGCCAACATTATTTATTATCAGTTTTTTTAGAAATTTGTTTCTTGTTTTTGTCTTCAGTCATTACTTCTTTAATAGCACCTAAACTACCTAAAGCACTAGTTGCCTCAAAAGGAATAAATACTTTATTAGCATCACCCTTAGCTACTTCTTCTAAAGCTTCTAGAGATTTTAATTGAACTAGTTTTTCATCAGGGTCTGATTTCTTAATAGCATCATATACCATTTGTATTTCTCTAGCTTTAGCATCAGCTACTTCTTTAATAGCTTGAGCTTCACCGGCAGCTCTTCTTATTTGAGCTTCTTTATCAGCTTCAGCTTCTAATATAGCAGCTTGTTTTTTACCTTCAGCAATTGTTATAGCTGATTGTCTTTGAGCTTCAGCTTCTAGAATTATAGCTCTTTTATTTCTTTCAGCATTCATCTCTTTTTCCATTGCATCTCTAACATCAGCAGGTGGTTCAATATCTTTGATTTCAACTCTATCAATTTTACATCCCCATCTATCTGTTGCTTCATCAAGAACAACTCTTAATTTTGTATTAATACCATCTCTTGAACTAAAAGTTTCGTCTAAGTCCATTTTACCAATGATATCACGAATAGTAGTAATTGCTAAATATTCAATACCTTTTTTCAAGCTTTGAATTTCATAAACTGCTTTTGCAGGATCTGTTATTTGATAGAAAACAACTGTATCTATTGTAATAGTAACATTATCTTTTGTAATAACACTTTGAGGTGGAATATCCATTGTTTGTTGTTTTAAGCTAACTACACTTCTTATATGATCAAAAAATGGAATTATAATTGTAAGACCAGCATCAGCCACTTTATAGAATTTACCTAATCTTTCAATTATATATACCTCAGATTGTTTAACGATTTTTATTGACATAAATGCTATCACTAAAATGATAACAAGTAAAACAAGTAAAAAAATCATAAAACTTCCTCCTTTTTAACATCCTTAAATTATATATATATTAAAATAATATGAACTATTACTTTAAAATAGGTGAAACAATAGCCTTAACACCATCTATTTTAGTAACTTCAACTTCAGTACCTTTTTCTATATTAGAACCATTAATCCCTTCAGCAGACCATACTTCACCATCTACTTTTATTTGACCAACTCCATTAATAGAGTTTATATCTTTAATAACAATAGCTTTTTTTCCAATAATAGAAAAAGCATTTGTTTTTTCATTATTATTATCTTTATTAACAAATTTTTTTACGAATGGTTTTGTTGCTAAAATTAATATTGCAGAAAGAATTACAAAAATAGTAGTTTGAATGATTAAATTATCAGTAAAGAAACTTACACACATTGTGATTAAACCTGAAATTCCTAGCCAAAAAACTAAGAAACCTGTTGTTATAACTTCTGCAATAAAAAATATTCCGGAAGCAATTAGCCAAAATTGCCACATAATAAATCCTCCTTTATAAATCAAACTATATCTATTATACTACAAAACAGCGGAAAAATAAAGTGTTTTTGGAAAATTTTTGTTCCAAAAGTTCTTATGTACACTTGTAATTAAGCAAAAAAAATGATATAGTAATAAAGAATTTAACAAAGGAGAAATATTATGGGATTAATAAATAAACAATATTTAAAGAATCAAAAAGGAATAACTTTAATAGCATTAGTTATGACAATAATAGTTTTACTAATATTAGCAGGAATAACTGTAAATATGGGAAAACAAGGGATTAAAGATTCAAAAGAAAATGCCGTACTAAGTGAACTTGCAATGGTTCAAAATGCAATTTTGCAGAGAAAAACCAAAGCAGATTTAACAAACGAAAATTATCCAGGTCAAACAATTACTGAAGCAGGTATAGATTTAGATGAAGTTATTGCAGATATAAATTCTAATAAAGCTTCAGGAGAGGAGAATGTAAGTAGAAAAGATAGTGATAATCAAAATTATTATTTTCTATCAAAGTCAAATAATGGCTTAACTGATTTAGGAATATCAAATACAGAAGAAGATGATGATGAGTATATAGTAAACTACGAAACAGGAGAGGTTATAAACTATACTACAAAAGTAACTGGAAGCGGAAAACCATTATATTTATATGCAAAAGATTCAAATTAATTGGAGGATGGTTATGACAGAAAATTTAAAAAAAGAAATATTAGAATTGGGGATTGCTAAAGAAAATATATTATTTGATGAACTAATGTCAAAACACACTACATTTAAAGTAGGCGGACCAGCAGAATGTTATATCAAAATAGATAATATAAAAGATTTAAGAAATATACTTAAATTTGCAAAAACCAATAATATTAATATAAATATATTAGGAAATGGAAGCAATGTATTAGTTTCAGACAAAGGAATAAAGGGAGTAGTATTAAATATTAAATTTAACAAAATTGAAATGATGAACTATGACTGTAAAATTTATGCTAATATTGGAGCAGGTGTTAAAGTTTCAATTTTGGCGCATTTACTTTTAAAAAATGAAATTACAGGTTTTGAAGAATTATCTGGAATACCAGGAACAATAGGTGGAGCTATCAAAATGAATGCCGGAGCTCATGGTAAAGAATTTAAAGATATTGTAAATACAGTTACTTGTATGGATTATGATGGGAACATAAAACAGTTTGAAAATAAAGATATGAACTTTGGTTATAGAAAAAGTATGTTAAAAGATAAAAAATATATTGTTCTAGAAGTTGGTATGCAATTTGAAAAAGGAATAGAGAAAAACATAAAAGAAAAAATGGATGAATACAAAAAATATAGAAAAGAAAAACAACCAATAGAATATCCTAGTGCAGGAAGTACATTTAAAAGAGGAGAAGATTATATAACAGCAAAGTTAATAGATGAAGCGGGACTAAAAGGATATAGTATTGGTGGAGCCGAAGTCTCAGAAAAGCACGCAGGATTTATAATAAACAAAGGAAATGCAACTGCAAAAGATATATTAAATTTGATAGAATATGTAAAAAATACAGTATATGAAAAATTTAATAAAAAAATAGAATTAGAAATTGAGTTTATGGGAGAGAAATAAAATGAGCGGTTTTATGCATTGGTTTAAATCAAGTACAAAAATGAAAAGATGGATATTTTTAATTTTAATAGGAATTATATTATGTTGTTATGGAATAGCTGAAATCTTAGTGCTAAAAGAGATATCTTTTCAAGAGGTAGGAAAAGTAGTCGCTATTTTTGTAGTAGGTTTTGTAGCTATAGTTGTTGGATTGATATACATAAATAAAAGGACATTAGAAGTATTAATAGAATCTACAGATGAAAGAATGGAAAACAAAAAAAATGTAAATATAAATTCTTTAATATTTAATAGAAAAATATATGATAAAGGTCCTAATATTGTAGTTATAGGTGGAGGAACAGGCTTAAACACAGTTCTTTCTGGATTAAAAAATTATACTAGTAACTTAACAGCAATAGTAACAGTATCTGACTATGGAGAAGAAATAACAAGTTCAAGAAGAGAGTTGCAAACATTACCACTTAATGATATAAAAGATAGTATAGTTGCTTTATCAAAAAAAGATGAGCAGGTTAAGAAATTATTTAATTACGAATTTAAGTCAGGAAAGTTAAGAGGTTTAGATTTTTCTGATATCTACTTTTTAGCTATGAAAGAAATTAATGGTAATTTTGAAGATTCAATCATAAAAAGTAATGAAGTAATAAATATGGTAGGAAAAGTCATACCAGTTACCCTAGATGAAATGAAAATAACAGCAGAATTAGCTAATGGTTATATAGTAGAAGAAAAATCAAGAATACCAGAAGTAGTTTCTGAAAAATTAACAAAAATAAATAGAATAACAATAAGCCCTGCAAATTGCAAACCAGCACCAGGAGTTGTAGAAGCAATAAAAGCTGCAGATTGTATTATTATAGGTCCAGGTAGCTTGTACACAAATGTTATACCTAATCTTTTAGTAAATGGAGTTAATAGAGCAGTAAAAGAAAGCACAGCCATAAAAGTATATATAAATAATATAATGACAGAACCAGGACAAACAGATAATTATACTGTTGCAGACCATATAAATGCAATAATAGAGCATTGTGGACAAGGATTAATTGATTACTGTATCTATGATACTGGAGAAATAATACCAGAATTTATAAAAAGATATAATTTAGAAGGACAAGACATAGTAGAACAAGACATAGATAAAATTAAAGGAATAAAATTCTTACAAAGAAATTTATCAATGGTAGATAATGAATATATTAGACATGATCCAGATTTAGTAGCATCATCAATAATTGAACTTATTTGTGATGACTTAAAATATCAAGATAAACAAAATGACCCACAATATTTAATGCTAAATACAAAATTGCAAGAAGAAAAAAGAATAAGCAAAAAGAAAAAAGCAACAGAAAAAAGAATTAGAAAAGGAAAAAAAGAACCTAAAAGAATAAAAAAAGGAAAAAGCAAATTTAGTAATAAATATAGTGAAAGAATTGCTTCAATAAAAGAAGCTGACGAAAAAGCAAAAATAAAGACACAAAGAGCAATTGAAAAAAGTAAATATAATAGAACAAATAAAGGTCAAGATAATCACGTAAAAACTACAAAGCCTAAGAGTGCAAGAGGTAGAGGAAGAAGAGCAAAAAGCAGGGACGAACTTAGAGAAGAAATGTTAAAAACATTAAATGATAGTATATATAAAAAATAATTAAGATACGGAGGATATTATGAAATTTACAAAGGAAAATTTAAATTTAGAAACAGGGATAAGCAAAGAATGGTTAATAACTAATGGAATCGGAGGATTTTGTTCATCAACAATAATAGGTGCAAATACCAGAAAATATCATGGTTTACTAGTAGCACCATTAAACCCACCAGCTAGCAGATATTTAATTTTATCAAAATTAGACGAGTCTATAGAAATAAGAGGGAAAAAATATGATTTATATACAAATATATGTGAATCATATATTTCTCATGGCTATAAATATCAAGAAGAATTTGAAAAAGACTATTATCCTACTTTTAAATATAAAGTACAAGGAATAGAAATTGAAAAAAGTATATGTATGGAATATGGTAAAAATACTGTAGGTGTATATTATAAAATAAAAAATGGAAGATATAAAGCAAAACTTACATTAGCACCAATAGTTAATTTTAGAGATTTCCATACAATGAATACAGGACATCAATTTAAGATAAGACAACAGGTAAATGATGCAAAGGTAAAATTGGTAATAGATGATAAGTCACAAACACCAATATATATGAATTTATCAGAAGGAAAGTATATACAACATGAAAATGATACATTTAATAATATGTTTTATGTAGAAGAGGAAAAAAGAGGATTTTATCCAGAAGAAAACCATTCTGTTCCAGGTGTGTATGAAGTAGAAATAAAACCAAAAGAAGAAAAAGAAATATCTTTTGTATGTTCTCTAGAAGAAAATATAGAAGAAAAAGACGTAAAATATTTAATGGAAAAAGAAATAAAAAGAATAGATGAGTCAATAAAAGAAACAGGATTAATATCTGAAAAAGAAAATAAAACTAGAAAAGAACTAAATAGAGAAGCATTAATAAAAACTTATTTAAAAGCAATTGACAACTTTATTGTATATAGACCAAATTTTAGATTACATACAATAATAGCAGGTTATCCATGGTTTTTAGATTGGGGAAGAGATACCTTAGTTGCATTTGAAGGATTACTATTGGTTACTAAAAAATTTGATATAGCAAGAGAAGTATTATTAACAATGGTAAGAGATATAAAATATGGACTAGTTCCTAATGGATATTCTGGATATGATAACAGACCTTTATATAACAGTGTAGATGCATCTTTATTATTATTTGAGCAAGTAAATAAATATCTAGAATATACAAAAGATTATAAATTTGTAAAAGAAAAAATATATCCTAAGCTAGAAGATATTATAAAAAACTATGTAGAAGGAAACAATGTTGATGGTAATAATATATATTTAGATAAAGATGGATTGATGGTTTCTGGTACAGATGAAACACAAAATACTTGGATGGATGCAAAAGTAGGTAACATGGCTGTAACACCTAGAAACGGAAAAGCAGTTGAAATAAATGCAATGTGGTATAATGCTAATATGATAATGGCAAATTTAACATTAAAAATAGGTGATTTATTACAAATAAAGAAATATAAAGATTTAGCTAAAAAATGTAAAAAAGCTTTTGAAAGTAAATTTTACAACAAAAAAACAAAATGTCTTTATGATGTATTAGGAGATGAAAAAATAAGACCAAATCAACTATTTGCACTAAGTTTAACTTATCCGGTTATAGAAGAAAACTCAGAAATTGCAAAAAATATTATTAATGTAGTAGAAAAGAAATTATTAAATAGCTATGGTCTAAAAACATTGGCTAAAGGAGAAGAAAACTATGTTGATATTTATGAAGGAGATGCTTTTAAAAGAGATACTAGTTATCATCAAGGAATAACATGGCCTTGGCTATTAGGATTATATTATAACGCTCTTGTAAATATGAAAAACAAAGCAAAGGCAGAAGAAAAAGAGCAATTAGAAAATAAAATAGAAAAATTTGTAGAGAAAACCAATAGAACATTTAAAAAAGAAATAAACCAAAATGGATGTATTGGAAGTATATCAGAATTATATGATTCAGCAAAACCACAGCTACCAAAGGGAGCTATAGCACAAGCATGGAGCGTGGCAGAGGTATTTAGAATTATAATGAGTAACAATGATAGCGTAAAATAAATTTTACGCTTCTTTGAGTACTTAAATATAGAAGTGTTACTGTTCAGAATTTCAATGTGTATGCCCTGCAAGTTATATAAGTCTGGAACAGTAACTATATAGAGAGTTACATTAGAAAG
>CALYAB010000052.1 GCA_944393395.1 uncultured Clostridia bacterium | reverse complement strand
TTCATAGCATTAATTTCATCTGTAGTATTTTTAATATCATATTTAGATAACATATTTTTTAATACACTATTCATTTTCTCTTCTCCTCATATATTTATATAATAAATTTACATTTGTAGAATTATAAGAATTTGAAAGTTCTTCTATATCATGTAAATCTAATTTACTAAATTCATCCATATCAATTCTTAAATCGTTAAATAAAAGATTCTCTAATTCTTTCATATTTTTTAAAGGCGATAATGTATATAACTTGTCACATAATGCTTTTTCGGGAGTTGCTATTTGATATGAATAATTACCTTCTTCTATAAGGTTAATACCTAAGGGATAGACTTTCGTTGGTACATCTCTGTATAAATATGTACCAAATTTATTATTATATATTTTTTTCTTTTTCTTATTACAAGTGGCACTTGTAAATGCGGTTACTTTTTCAGGAATAAGTCCGTAATAAGATAAAGCAAAATCAAATGACAAATATGATGGACCATATATACTTCCTGCTAATAAGTAACCATTTACAGATGAATCGGTTTCATATAAACCATTTATTATTTTTGTTAAATTTCCTTTTTTTATTTCTCTACAAATTTTGGTATTTTTGTTAGAATATTCTTTTAAATTTTCTTTTATAATATTATTTGTTAATATCATATTTTCACCTCTTTTTACTATTTTATAATATTTTGTGGTGAAAATCAATGACTTATTAAAATTTTTTAAAAATTTTAATAAGTCATAAGTTATTATATATATTATTATAAATTACTAATTTCTAAATGTGTTTTTTACATAATTATTTTATTTAATCCTGCTAAAATCCTAAAGTTCAAGACTCTAAGAATATTTTTTATGATTAAATTTTAGCAATAAAATATTATAAAGTCAATAAAAAACAGAAAAAAAGAATTAAAAAAAATGAGCTATAAAATATTAAAAAAATTATTAAATTTTAATATGTATATAGTGGATGAAATATTGTAATGTCAACAGATAGATAGATTTGTATATGTTCTTAGAGTCTTGAACTCAAGGGAGAAACAAAGAAATAAAATACGACAACATATTGACTTAATTCACAAACAAATATAAAATAAAAACAATAAAAAAAGTCTAACAATAGTTTTATAAATTAAGGAATAAAGAACAAAATAAAAGTAAATACTAATACAAAAAAGAAAAAAATATAATAAAAAATACAAAAGAAAGGAGAAAATAAGATGAAAAAAAGCTTAATGAAAAAAGGACAGAAAAATAGAGGTGAAAAAGAAAGAGGTATTACACTAATAGCCCTTGTTATTACGATCATTGTTTTGTTAATATTAGCGGCAGTAACGATTGCAACATTAACAGGAGAGAATGGAATTCTTTCAAATGCAAGTAAAGCAAGGGAAGAAACTCAAAAAGCAAATGCAGAAGAGCAAGTAGGTATAGCAGTAGCAGGAAGTATAGGAACAGATGGAAATGTAAATACAGATAGTTTAAATGATAATTTAAAAAACATAAGTGGATTAACATATAATGATCAACCATTGTCAGACAGTAATAAAATAGGAAGTTTGCCAGCAAAGGTAAAAGTAGATGGATATGAGGTAAGAATAAATGCAAATGGAAGTCTAACAACCCAAATAATAAAAGAATATACAGAGGATGGAGTACCAATACCAGAAGGATTTTATTATGTAGGAGGAACAAAGGAAGAAGGAGTAGTAATATCAGATAGTCCGGCAGATGAAGGCAAAGGAACAAGCCATGAAGTAGCAACACGGACTACAAGGAAATCAATTTGTATGGGTCCCTGTAGTTAGTGAAGATTTTAAGAGATATGATGGATATTCTGAGGGTGCTTTTAATGATGGCATTGTAGATTTTTGTGCAGAGCCATATAAAGAAGGATATGCAAATGAAGAAAGTGAATATAATGCAATGAGAGCTAGTGTGTTAGAGTATAATGGATTTTATGTAGGAAGATATGAGGCAGGAACTGGTAGTTCAAGTAAAAGAAATTGGAATTCTGGAATAACAGATGATGTAGTAGTTAAGCAGGGAAAAAATGTGTATAATTGGATAGGATGGTCAAATAGTGATGATATGAAAGTAGAAACAGGAGGAGCAGTGCAGAAGTCAAAAGAATTTGCAAGTGCTAATAATTATATATCAGTAACAAGTACATTAATATATGGTGTACAATGGGATGCAATAATGCAGTTTATAGATTCTGGATATAAAAATGAAGATGGAACTTTATATGAAAAAAATTCATTTGTAGCAAATTCAACAGGGAAGGGAAATTATGTAGCAAATTATTCTGAAATCGGTTCTTTAGCTCAAACAGGTTCAAATTCAGACTATGCAGTAAAAAATATATATGACTTAGCAGGAAATGTAGAGGAATGGACCATGGAGTCTTACTACCCCTTCAGTCGAGTTATCAGAGGTCGGTGTTTGCAGCGCTACTGGTTATGATTATCCAGCGTCTTATCGCTTCAACAGCGTTCCGTCTAGCAGCAGCGATTTTGTTGGTTTCCGTGTCACTTTATACTTGTAACGCTGAATGCTAAAGCCGTGAGCTTGAAAAATAAAAAAAGTAAATTTAACAGTGTAAAATAGAGAGCTTGTTAATTTAAAAGTGAAAATTCATATAAGAATTATAGAGAGTATATAATCAGTAGCAATATTTTTTGCAAACTAGAGTATATACTCTTTTTTTATCTTTTTATGTAGTATAAAAATAAAGAGAACAACAAAATATTTATTTCACCTAGTTTTTTAGCTATTTTACTTGCAAAACAAAGTTTGTTTTAGTATAATACAAATGTAGAAATATAAAGGAAGAGAGGGAGAACAATGGAAGAAAGACAAGAAAGAAAAGACGGAAAAATAATAGAAAAAGACATCGAAAAAGAAATGAGAGAAGCATATATCGATTATGCAATGAGTGTTATAGTTTCTCGTGCACTTCCAGATGTAAGAGATGGTTTAAAACCTGTTCATAGAAGAATATTATATGCAATGCATGAAGATGGTATTACATCAGATAAACCATATAGGAAATGTGCAAATACAGTAGGTTCTGTTTTAGGTAGATATCATCCACATGGAGACAGTTCTGTATATGATGCAATGGTTAGATTAGCACAAGATTTCTCAATGAGATATATGTTAATTGATGGACATGGTAACTTTGGTTCTGTAGATGGTGATGGAGCTGCAGCTATGAGGTACACAGAAGCAAGAATGTCTAAAATTGCAGAATACATGTTAACAGATATAGAAAAAAACACAGTTGATTTTATGCCAAACTATGATGATAGATTACAAGAGCCAACAGTATTACCAGCAAGAATACCAGCACTATTAGTAAATGGTTCTTCAGGTATAGCCGTAGGTATGGCAACAAATATACCACCACATAACTTAACAGAAGTTATAGATGGTATTATAAAAATAATAGATGAAGATGAAGTAACAGACGAAGATTTAATGAGTGTTATAAAAGGTCCAGATTTTCCAACAGAGGGAATAATTTTAGGACTTGAAGGAATAAAACAAGCATATAAAACAGGTAGAGGAAAAATAACTTTAAGAGCAGAAACAGAAATAGAAGAGATGAGTGGAAACAGACAAAGAATTATAGTTTCTTCTTTACCTTACCAAGTAAACAAAGCTAACTTAATCAAAACAATATCTGATTTATCAAAAGAAAGAAAAATAGAAGGAATATCAGAATGTAGAGATGAGTCTGATAGAAAAGAAAGAGTTAGAGTTGTTATTGAGTTAAAAAGAGATGCAAATCCTCAAGTAGTATTAAATCAATTATTTAAACATACACAAATGCAAACAACATTTGGTATTATCATGCTTGCATTAGTAAATGGAGTACCAAAAGTATTAACATTAAGACAATGTTTAGATTGTTATATTGACCATAGAAAAGACGTTATTTTAAGAAGAACTCAATTTGAACTAGACAAAGCTTTAGCAAGAGCACATATTTTAGAGGGATTAAAAATTGCATTAGATAATATTGATGAAGTAATTGAGATTATTAGAAATTCTTATGATGACGCTAAAGAAAGATTAATGGAAAGATTTGGACTATCAGATATCCAAGCTCAAGCAATTCTAGATATGAGATTGAGAACTTTATCAGGTTTGCAAAGAGAAAAGATAGAAGATGAATATAATCAATTAATGGAATTAATAGCACATTTAAGAGATATTTTAAATAGTGAAAGATTAGTTTTTGATATTATTAAGGAAGAATTGTTAGAAATAAGAGACAAATTCGGAGATGAAAGAAAGACAAAGATTGTTGCAGCAGAAGGCGAAATTGATCTAGATGACTTAATAAAAGAAGAGCAAACTGTTGTTGCTTTAACACATTTTGGATATATAAAAAGAGTACCAATAGATACATATAGAAGCCAAAAACGTGGAGGAAAAGGAATAACAGGAATGGCAACAAGAGAGAATGACTTTGTAAAACAAATATTTACAGCATCTACACATGATACAATTTTATTCTTTACAAATAAAGGTAAGTTATATCATTTAAGAGGATATGAAGTACCAGAAGCAGGTAGAACAGCAAAGGGAACAGCGATTGTAAACTTATTAAGTTTAGATGCAGGGGAAAAAGTATCAGCAGTAATACCTATACAAAACTTTGCAGAAGGAAAATACTTGTTAATGGCTACTAAGAATGGATTAATCAAGAAAACAGCATTAAAAGAATATGACTCTGCAAGAAAAACAGGATTACAGGGTATAACATTAAAAGAAAATGATGAATTAATTGGTGTAAGATTAACAGACGGTCAAGATAATGTTGTTTTAGTTACTAGAAATGGTATGTGTATAACTTTTGATGAAAAAGATGTAAGACCAATTGGTAGAGTTTCACAAGGTGTTATAGGAATAAGATTAGACGAAGATGACGAAGTTATAGGTATGGAATCTGTAATTGCAGGAGGAAAAGCTACATTGCTTGCTATCACTGAAAATGGATTTGGAAAAAGAACAGAATTAGATGAGTACAGAGTTCAAAATAGAGGTGGAAAAGGTGTTGTAACTTATAAAATAACACCTAAGACAGGAAAAATAGTAGGTGTAAGGATAGCAACAGAAGATGATGATGTAATGTTAGTTACAGATACAGGAACAATTATTAGAATAAAAGTAAAAGACATAAGTGTTTTAGGAAGATCAACACAAGGTGTTACTTTAATGAGAACAAGTGATGGTGGAAAAGTTGTAAGTATAGAAACTTTAACACCAGAACTACACGAAGCTGAAAATTAATATTAATATTAAAGAGATATGTTAAATTATTTTGTTTAACATATCTCTTTCTAAAAGAAGAATATTTTTAGTATTTATTTTTGGAGAAAAATATAGTATAATTTATATACTATACAAAAATTTGGAGGTATAAAATATGTCACAAGTTAAGAATTTAACCGTAAAATCTATAAAAAGAACTGGGCGGAAAGGAATCTTTGAAATTGATTTCAAAGAAAAAGGTGTATCGCCTTTCTATTTAAAGGAAAAAGAAGTTCACAAGTATAGAAAGGGAGACAGAGTGAAAGTTACTAGGGGAAGACTTTCCAGATTAACAAAGTAACAAAAAATAAAAAAGTTGGTGTAAGAGCCAACTTTTTTTAAACATTTATCTATTTTTAAAACGTATATCATCACCAAAAAAGCAATAAATATCGTAATATCCTGCAATTCTTGAACCAATTCTTTCTTCATATTTGCTAAAAATTTCATTAATATTTAAATTTGTAGAAATAATTGTTTTAGTAATTTTATGATTTAGATTTAAAATTCTAGTATTTATTATTGTAAATAATTCACTTAATTTCATACTATTTAATGACTCTGTTCCTAAATCATCTATTATTAATAAATCGGCTTCAAGAACTGATTTATTAATATTTTCAGAATTATATTTTTGTTTACTTAATTTAAAATCTATAATATTTTCAAGCAAAACAGGAGCTGTTTGATAAAGAACGGTTTTTCCCATTTTTAAAACTTCATTAGCTATACAATTAGACAAAAATGTTTTTCCAAGTCCTGTGTTACCAGTAAATAATAGATTTTTGTAATCAGGATTATCAAAATTTTTAACAAATTCTATTGATTTATCTCTAATTTTTTTAATATTTTCTCTAGGAGATATATTAAATTTATATTTACTTGCATTTGGTTCATCTGAAAATAAATTTTCATTAAAATTAGCAAAATTTTCTACATTTAAATTAGACATATTTGATTTATTAAAAGAAATATCTAAAAGCTTTTGTTTTAAACAACTACACATTTCACTGCGATAATTGTCTTTTTGTATATAACCAGTATCATTGCATAAATTACAAGAATAAGAAGGTTTTAAATAAGAAACATCAATATTATTTTCTCTTAAAATATTTTCTTTTTCTTGTTTTAATGATTGCATTTTAGAAGAAAAATCAGATAATGATTCATTATTTTTATTCAAAATATTTTTTGTCACTAAAATAGCATAAGAATTAATTTCATTATCTATTTTTCTTAGTCTAGGAATTTTATCATATAGAATTTCCTTTTTATTTTCTGCTTCAATTTCTGCTTTCATCTTTTTTTGTTCATATTCTTTTAATAAATTATTTAAAACATCATTAGACATTTAAGCCTCCTTATTTGATTGATTTGCATATAAAAAGTCTAAGTTTTCATACTTTCTTTGTTCATAATTAGCTTTTTGTACTTGAGTTTTTAGATTTTTAGTATCTTTATTTAGCTTTTTCCTTTGTTCTAAAAATGCATTAACCTCTGAAGGAGTTTTTAGATTTCTATCATGCCAATCTGTGATTATAGTATTTATATATTCAAATGTAGGGGATTGTTTTAAAGTAGTTCTTTTTAAAGCTATTTCTATTATATTCATATCATATCCAAAATTTAAAACCCAGTTTTCTATATAAGCTTCTTCATATTGAGTTAAATTGCCACGTTTGCCAAGCTTTTTAGAAATAGATTTTTTCAATGAATTCAATTTTTCTTGTTTTTCATAATATTTATCTAAATCATTCCAAGTCTTGATTTTATTTGAAGCCCAAGCCTCCGCAACTGTTTGAACATAATTTCTGTGCATAGCACTTCTGTTATAGCAATAATCAAAAAGAGCAATCATAACTTGTTCGTCAAAATTATATTTTCTAAACCAGATATCAATATCATTATACCATGAAGGACTCATGATACCTTGAAAATACATATTATTTATATGTTCAATAGCTTTTGCTCTAGATTTATTTTTAGCAGTTGTAGCAACTTTTTCTTTAGAAATAGTAAGATTTGGAGTGTATAATTCATGTAAAGTTGCTTCTTGCAAATCTATAATAATATATCCAGTAGATTTTTTAGTAATCAACTTATTTTCTTCCAAAAATTTTAGACCTTCGCTGATTGTCTTTAAAGGAATATTTAATTTTTTAGATAAATCATTTAATTTAATATCCTTTTTATATTTTGAAAGAAATATAATATATAAATAGATTTTTAAATAATCACCTGGAATCTGAGATAAATAATCTGAAAAAAAGACATCAGGTATTACTGTCTCCGAAAATAAAAGTGTTTTATCATTTTGCTCTAGCTTCATAAAAACCTCCATTCGATGCTATTTGCTTTTGTGCAATTAGTGTCTCTATTTTAATCAATTTGTAATACAAATTATATCTTTTTTATACAAAAAATTCAAGGTTAATTTGTCAAATTTTTATTATATATAGATTAATAGTACTACTATTCATAAGTAAATTTGATTTCAAAGATGATGATATATTAATATATCAATATCTTTTATAAGTTATGCTTTGTAAAAAAATTATCGGTACTTACTTGTCTTACGATAAAAAAATAATTTTTGACTAAATAAAAACTTAACAATATAAACAAAAATATAAATAATATTCTCACCATGAACACCAGAAATACTAAGCAAAAAAACAGGAAAACAAAGAATAATAAAAGAAATCAATTTTACATTAATATCATTTATAAAAAAATTTAACAATGTAAAAACAGTTATACACCAAATAATATTAACAATAGCTACAGAATAATCTATAATACCAAATATTTTATTTTTAAAATTATAATTTTGTGGAAAAATAAATTTCATAAAACCTTAATGAGTTATTTAAAATTAAAATAAACCATATCCTCCTTAACATATAAAATTTTAATTAAAAAATTACTATTTAAAATTAGTAAAACTTTTAACAGATTGTGTAATAGTTGTGGAAACTCCACCTATAAAATCGCGTACCAAAGAATTTGATCTTATCAAAGCATACATACCACCAATATAAATAAATTTATTGAATAAGTTAGAATCCGAGAAATTCACAGAAAATAACAAAAGTAAAACTATAGAGACTATTATTTGTATAAAGAAAAGAGAAAATAAATTTTTTAGCCATGCTTTAAAAAACCAATTTGTATTTGAAAGACTTAAAGAGAGGAAGGCAAAAGGGGTAATTAATACAAAAACTTTTATAAGTATATATCTTAAAGAATAAGAAAATACTAAATTTAACAGAGAGAATGATAATATCCCTTTTATTATTCCATCAATAGTAAATATATTTATAGATGATGTATCAACAGAAATATTTGTATTGATATTTGTAATTAATGTTGAAAAACATATATTTTGATTAAATAAATCTTCGCCTATGCTTCTGATGGCAAGAGAAATATTAGACATCAAATTTATAAATAATTCTACTATAAAGAATGAAGAGTTCATGCAAATACCAAAAATTATAAGTTTAGTAAGAAAACTAGAAGGTCTATCAATTTTTTCATAAGTTAAATGTGATAACAAAAATTTGACACCATAATATAAAATCAAGGCTAAGAGAAGAGAATTAGAAATTAACAAAATACCACTTGAAGACGAAGTACCTAAAATTTTCTGAAAATAGTTATCATTTAAAATATCTTTATCAATAAAAATAAGTTCATCTAATAAAGAATATAAGTTATTATCTATAGAACTAAAAATATTTTCAAAAATAGTATTAATAGTATCTATAATTATTTGTGTAATATTTTCTGATTGTTCCATGAAACCTCCTAACCGATTAAAGATTTTATAGCAGATAAGATTAAATCTATTGCAAGTATAAAAGCATAAGAAAAAAGGGAACCTTTTATTAATTTTTTACCAGTTCGTATTTTTTCTTCATCTCCAAAACTGAATTTTTTCATAAATATACCGGTACCTACTGCTACGGCGGCAGCTGGAGTAGAAATTTTTAAAATCCAACCTTCAATATCTTCAAAGGCGGAATTGATTGTACTTACCAATTTTGGATCACCTAGAGCAAGGCAATTGTTGTTTTGCAAAAATATAAATAAAATAAATGCTATAAAAATAAATAAAAGTTTTATATAAATAAATTTAATTTTTTTGTTTTTGTTCATGTAAAATCTCCTTTCTATTTTTAAAATATGGAATCATTTTTAATTTACAAGGGGGATATATTTTTTTCCCATCTGACAAAAATGATAATGCAGAAAAAGTTTCAAGATTTTGAGTAAAAAAGTTTGATTCATAAGTATAGTCGTTTTGGATATAAGTGCTTATAGATTCAGAAATATTAGAATTTTCAGAGTTTAATGTATTAGTGATATAGCTAAATTTTGTTTCTTTTGCATTTTCAGAAAAGCTTTTTGAAATTCTAGTTTTTTCTTCTTTCCCTAATTGCTTTTGAGCTTCTTCAATAGTAAAAATATCATCAGTTCTAAACCAAATTTTATTTATAAGGTTTTGAACAATAACTTTAACAAAAGAATCATCTTTTATTGTATTTTTTAAAGAAGAATAACTTTGAGTACTAATAATATTTATGCATTTAGCTTCTCTGCTTAAAGAAAAAAATTCGGCATCAGTTTTACTAGCATATTTATCATATTCATCACATATAAAAGCAGAAGTTTTAGTAGAATTTGTTGAAAGATTGGCAAGGATTTCTGATTGAAAGTCTAATTTTAAGTATGTGGCTATTATTTTAGAAAGATTGGTATATTCAGAAATATTCATATTTAAAACTACAATTTTTCCATTTTTTATAATTTCTTCAAAGCCAGTAAAAGTTAATTTTTCTTTAGGGGAACAAAAGCAAGACATAATATCATAATCAGAAACAAATGTATTAGTTATTCTAGTTATTTCAGAAATTAGAATAGCTTTAGTTCTTTGATCTAGCCCTTCAAATTCCTTTTGGAAAAAATCTAAACAAGAGTTAAGTTCATATATTTGTTGAGAATTAAATTTGGAATTAATAAATAAATTTCTTAATATAGGAATTTTTTCTTTGTAATAATTAGGGATAGTTATTAATTTATGAAGTTCCAAAAAAGTTACATATCCGTTATTATAAAATCTACACAATTTTATACATTCAGTTAAAATTTGCTCTGCTTTATCTAGCCAATATGATTCAGAATTATTTTCTGAAAATAATAATAAAATAGTTTTTAGTCTATTAGCTAAAATTTGTGGTTTTAAATGGGGTTTGTGTAAAGGATTATAATAAATGTTAGAATTTAATTCTATTACAATTAAATCTTTTGATAGATTGTACTTTTGGCATAGTTGTTTGACATGTGCATAATAATTTCCTTTTACATCTAAAATAAGCATACCTATTTTTTTGTTAGGATTTTTGGAATTAAAAGAAATAAGCTGTTCTGTAAAAGGATACATAGCAGATGAGGTTTTTCCACTTCCTATTGTTCCTGTTATTAAAAAATTTTGATAAAGTCCACTTTCTGGAACATATATATTATATTTTGTTTTTGAGTCAATACCAACTAATAATTGTAATTGGTTTTTGTTTTGGTTTGAATATGTGGGTTGAGTTTTTTTGTATTTTGTGAGTTTTTTAGAAATTTTGGAAATAAGAAAGTTTAAGCAAATTATTGTGGAAAGTGTATAACTTAATATATGAATTATTTTTAGATATTTCCATAAAAGTGGATTTTGAGAACAGATGTCAAATGGCTTTATTCCATAAGTAATTATGATTTCTTGGGCTGTATAAATTGAATAAAATATTTTAAAATGAATAAAAATAGATATTAAAGTTAAAATTATTATTAATAAAAGTTTTTTTATAAATTAATCATCTCCTTTGTCTGTGTACTTTTGTTTTAGTTTTAATTTGGAACCTTGCTGATTATGAAAAATTTTGATATCAAAAAATGTGTAAATTGAATATAAACTGATAAAAAAATTAATAATAAGAGATATAAAGAATAAGTCTAATAATTTTAAAATATAATCACCACCTTGCAATTTTTGTTATCATATAACATTTTTTTTGTTTTGTCTATACTTTTTTTAAATTTTATGTTAAAATTGTTAAAAAATGTTACCATTCACGGCCTAAAAACATCTGAGGCTTTGTGATATATATTATCCAGTAATGACTGTGAATTGTAATAAAAAATAGTTAAAAGGAGGAATTAAGTTGAAGTTTAATAAAGATACAAGAATAGGAGAACTTTTGGAAAATGCTCCAGAGAAAGCAGAGATATTATTAAATGTTGGTATGCATTGTATAGGGTGCCCAGCATCACAAATGGAGACATTAGAGGAAGCATGCGAAGTTCATGGTATAGATGTTGAAGAAGTTTTAGAAAAATTAAATGCTTAATTTTTGCAACATTACAAATAATATTAAGAGGTTAAATTGTTGATACATTAATACTTAAAAAATTTTAGATTTAATGTATAAAGTTTAAAGATTTGTAAAATTTATAAATATATTAGGAGTTTTTTAGTATTAATATATCAACATTTAGCTAATCGATAAAAATATTGAAAATTCCAATTTTAGCCTTTAAATTTAGTAAAATTTGTTTAATTTATGCATAATATTAAAAAATAAACAAAAAAAATTCACAAATTTTTCATAAACTATTGACAATTGTTAAAAAATATTGTAAACTATAAAAGCGTTGTGGGTAATACAAAATATGGGCTATTAGCTCAGGTGGTAGAGCACTTGACTTTTAATCAAGTTGTCCCGCGTTCGAGTCGCGGATAGCTCACCAAAAGAACTAAATAATTTTAAAATAATTATTTAGTTCTTTGTATATAAGGCCCGTTGGTCAAGAGGTTAAGACACCGCCCTTTCACGGCGGAGACATGGGTTCAATTCCCGTACGGGTCACCAACATAATTTAATATGCCACTTTAGCTCAGCTGGCCAGAGCATCGCACTTGTAATGCGAGGGTCCCCAGTTCGAATCTGGGA
>CALYAB010000051.1 GCA_944393395.1 uncultured Clostridia bacterium | reverse complement strand
GAGCTATCCGCGACTCGAACGCGGGACAACTTGATTAAAAGTCAAGTGCTCTACCACCTGAGCTAATAGCCCATAAAATGCATTATCCAGAACGCTTTTATAGTTTACAATATTTTTTATCAGTTGTCAATAGATTTGTGAAAAATTTGTGAATTTTTTTTGTTTTTTTGCAAACCCCCATCATTTTTCACGATAAATTTCACAAATTTTCCATTTCTATCATCTATTTTCCCTTTTTTCTATTACTCAGCATTCAATTTTTCTAATACGTCTTCTACATCTATTCCATGTACATCACAAGCTTCTTCTAATGTTTCCATTTGAGATGCAGGACATCCTATACAATGCATTCCAACATTTAATAATATTTCTGCTTTTTCTGGAGCAACTTCTAAAATTTCTCCAATTCTTGTATCTTTATTAAATTTCATTATTTTTCCTCCTTTAGCATTTTAAGTTCAAATTAAATTTTAACATAAATTTTAAAAAAAGTATAGACAAATAAAAAAAAATATTGTATTATGGAAAAAATTGTAAGGTGGTGATTCTATTTTTACACTGTTAGATTTATTTTTTATTTCTCTTATTATTCATCTTTTTGTTACTTTATATTCAATTTATACATTTTTTGATATCAAAATTTTTCACAATCAGCAAGGTTCTAAATTAAAAATAAAAGAAAAGCATTTCAATAAAGGAGGTTTTTAATTTATCAAAAAGTTTCTTATCACGATTATTTTTACTATTGTTTCTATTTTTATACATTTTAAACTTTTTTATTCAATTTACACTGCGTCAGAATTAATTATTCCGTATGGATTAAAGCCATTTGACATTTGTTCACAAAATCCGATTTTATGGAAATACTTAAAAATAATTCATATCATCAGTTATCTATTTTCCAATATGATTTTTATACATTTTTTACTTTCCAAACTATCAAAAATTATCCACCCATTTCCTAATAAAAAAACTTCTACTAAAAATTTAGAACATTTTACAAGTAATCAATTGCATTTAGAAATTGGATATGATCCCTCTTCAAAAATGATTGTTTCTATTCCAGAAAGTGGTTTATATCAAAATTTCTTGATTACAGGAACAATTGGATCTGGTAAAACTTCTTCTGCGATGTACCCTTTTACTGAACAATTTATAAAATTCGGTTCTAGTCCACATCAAAAAATGGCAATGTTAATTTTGGATGTTAAAGGTAACTATTATAAACAAATTAAAGAGTTTTGTAAAACATTTAACCGATTATCAGATTTAATTGTTATAGAATTACATTCTCGTATTCATTATAATCCTCTACATAAACCAAAACTAAAACCTCAAGTGTTAGCCAATCGATTAAAAACCATTCTTTTACTATTTTCAGAA
This sequence comes from uncultured Clostridia bacterium, assembly GCA_944393395.1. GTDB lineage: Bacteria > Bacillota > Clostridia > TANB77 > CAG-508 > CAG-269. The sequence continues at coordinate 11,012 of CALYAB010000051.1, read as the reverse complement.
AATAATTCAGAATCTTACTGGCTAGATAAAGCAGAACAGGTCTTAACAGAATGTATTAAACTTTGCCGATTTTATAACAATGGATATGTTACTTTTACAGAAATCCATAAATTAATTACCATTCCAAATTACTATAAAGAAAAAATTCCTATATTAAAAAATCTTTTTATCCACTCCAAATTCAAATCTGATGAAATTTATGAATTAAATTCTTGTTTAGATTTTTTCCAAAAAGAATTTGAAACTTTAGATCAGCGAACAAAGGCTATTTTGGTTTCTGAAATTACTAGAATTACCAATACATTTGTATCAGATTATGATGTTATGTCTTGTTTTTGTTCCCCAAAAGAAACTTTAACATTTACAAGTTTTGAAGAAGTTTTAAAAAATGGAAAAATTGTTGTTTTAAATATGAATATTTCTGAATATAGTATTCTTTCAAAAATAATTGCTACTTACTTAAAGTTAGATTTTCAATCTGAAGTCTTATCTAATTTATCTAAAAATAAAATATATCCTTCTTGCTTTATATGTGATGAGTATGACAAATATGCTAGTAAAACAGATGCTGAATTTTTCTCTTTAAGTAGAGAATCAAAATGTATTAATATTGTTAGTACCCAAAGTTATTCTTCGTTGAAAAACACATTAAAAGATGATTCTTTTGTAAAAGTCATTGTCCAAAATCTAATAAACAAGATTTGGTTTCGAACAGATGATATTTTTACAATTGAAGAAGCACAAAAACAACTGGGGAAAGAAGAAAAAGTAAGAACTTCAAAAAGTTTTTCTGAAAATGCAAAAGAAACTACTTTTAGTTATATCACAAATACATTAAATTCTGAAAATTCAAACATTTCTGAATCTATTAGTACTTACGTACAAAATGATTATATCTATGAGTCTAATTATTTTACACAAAATCTTGAAACATTTTTTGCTTTATGTTTTTTATCTGATGGTCATAAAATATATCCCCCTTGCAAATTGCAAATGTTTCCATATTTTAAAAATAGAAAGGAGTTTTTAAATGAAAAAAGAAAAAACAAATCTTAATTATCATTTTATATTTCAATATGTATTATTCATATTTTTTATATGTATTCTTATTCTACTATTTTTTCCATCTTTGTCTTTTGCTTTAGGAGATCCCAAATTAATTAGTACTATTAATTCTGCTTTTGAAGACATAGAAGGATGGATTTTAAAAATATCTACGCCTGCTGCTGCCGTAGCGGTTGGAACTGGTGTATTTATGAAAAAATTTAGTTTTGGTGATGAAGAAAAAATTAGAACAGGTAAAAAATTAATAAAAGGATCTCTTTTTTCCTATGCATTTATCCTTGCTATTGATTTAATTTTATCTGCTATTAAGTCTCTTGTAGGTTAGGAGGTTAGATGGAACAATCACAAAACATCACACAAATTATTATTGATACAATTAATACCATTTTTGAAAATATGTTTAGTTCAATTGATAATACATTATATTCTTTATTAGATGAACTTACTTTCATTAGCTCTGACATTTTGAATGATCGCTATTTTCAAGATATTTTAGGAACTACTACTTCTAGTGGTATTTTACTTGTTGCTAATGCACTTCTATTTGCCTTCATTTTATATTATGGTATAAAATTTTTATTATCCCATTTGACTTATGATAGAATTGACAGGCCTTCTAGCTTTTTTATAAAAATAATTTTATTTGGCATTTGTATGAATTCTTCCTTTTTTATCATACAGCTATTCATTGATTTCATATCTAATATTTCTCTTTTTATCCGTAGTATTGGAGAAGACTTATTTCACGAAACTATTTGTTTTTCAACACTAATTTCAAATATAAATACAAATATTTCTATCGATACTTCTTCCTTAAATATTTTTACAGTTGACGGCTTTATTAAAGGAATATTATCTGTCTCTTTACTAAATTTGGTATTTTCTTATTCTTTAAGATATATTTTTATCAAAGTATTTGTTTTAATAACGCCTTTTGCTTTTCTATCTTTAATGCTTTCAAATACAAGTTGGTTTTTTAAAGCATGGCTTAAAAATTTATTTTCTCTTCTCTTTCTTCAAATTATTGTTTCTATTATTTTACTTTTAATGTTTTCTGTCGATTTTTCTAATACAGATCTATTTAATAAATTTATATATGTAGGAGGCATGTATGCTTTAGTAAGAGCAAATTCATTAATTCGTGATTTTATCGGTGGTGTTTCCACAACTATTACACAATCTGTGAAAAGTTTTAAAAATTTCAAATAGGAGGTTTTATGAAGTTTATTTTTCCACAAAATTATCATTTTAAAAATAAAATTTTTGGTGTTATTGATTATTCCGTTGCTTTTGTGAATATTCTTTGGGATTTATTGATTTTGGCAATATTGCATATATGTATTCATGATATAAGTATAAAAATAGTTATATTTATTATATTTTGTTTTCCCGTCTTTTTACTTAGCATTTCTGGAGTTCATGGAGAAAATATTGTTTATATTTTCATTTATATTTTTAAATTTATTTTTAAGCAAAAATTATTTTTTTATTGTAAGACAGATAAATACAGATGATATTGTTTTTTGAATGCAAAATTTAGAAAATTCACCTTGAATTTTTTGTCTAAAAAAGATATAATTTGTATTACAAAATTCTTTTGGAATAGAGGAGATTTTTATGAAATTAGAACAAAATGATAAAACACTTTTATTTTCTGAAACAATGATACCTGATATCTTTTTTTCAGACTATTTATCTCAAATACCGGGTGATTATTTAAAAATTTATTTATATATTATATTTCTTTCAAAGTATAATAAAGATATTAAATTAAATGATTTATCTAAAAAGTTAAATATACCTTTAAAATCTATTAGTGATGGTTTTAAATTTTTAGAAGAAAATAAATTAATAACAAAAAAATCTACTGGATATATAATAATAGATTTACAAGAAACGGCTCTTCATGAATTATATACGCCAAATTTAACTGTTTCTAAAGAAAAAGTTGCACAAACAGCTAAAAATCAGTCTAGAGCAAAAGCAATTGAACATATTAATAATATGTATTTTCAAGGCATCATGAGTCCTTCTTGGTATAATGATATTGATATTTGGTTTAGAAAATATAATTTTGATGAACAAGTTATGATTGCTCTTTTTGATTATTGTTATAATAGAAGTGCTATGCATAGAAATTATGTGCAAACAGTTGCAGAAGCTTGGGCTTCAAATAAGATTAAAACTTGGAATGATTTAGATAAATATTACGAAAAACAGGAAAAATTAAATTCTTTAAAGAAATCAATATCTAAAAAACTAGGAAAACATGGCAACTTAACACAATATGAGGAAGCTTATATTGAAAACTGGGTATTAAATTTTGGTTATGATATGGATATTATTGAAATCGCTCTAAAACGTACAACCCTAAAGCAATCTCCTACTTTTGAATATATTAATACCATTATCACAGATTGGCATGATAGAAATTTGAAAACGCCTTCAGAAGTAAATGCATTTATTGAACAAAGGAAAAAATTAAATAAAGATACAAAAACATTGAAAAATCAAGTAGAAAAAGAAAATTACGAACAAAGAAAATATGAAAATCTAGACTTTTTATATGCAAATCAGATAAATAAGGAGGATTAAATTGGCAAATGAAATATTAAATTCTTTATTAAAAGAATATGAACAAAAGAAAATGCGAGAAGAAATTGCTGCCGATAATCGAAAAGAAGAATTATATACGAAAATTCCTAGATTAAAAAAACTAGATAATGAAATCAATTCTTATGCTATTTCTGTAACAAAAAATATTTTAAATAGTAAATCTTATTCTTTATCTTCACTTTCAGATAAAATAAATAGCTTAAAAAGAGAAAAAGAACTGATTTTAAAAGAAAATCATATTGATTTTGACTATTTAAAACCACATTACGAATGTTCTTTATGTCATGATACAGGTTATATTCAAAAGGACAATTACCAAACAGAAATGTGCTCTTGTTTAAAGCAAAAATTATTAGATATTTCTTTTAATAAATCTAATATGTCTAATTTAAATACTGAAAATTTTTCTACTTTTAATGAATTACTTTTCTCTGATGAAGTAGATCCTAAGAAGTATCGTTTTTCTATTTCTCCTAGGGAAAATATAAAGAAAATCAAGCAAAAATCTTTAGAATTTGTTCAAAATTTTGATAATCCTAGTTATAAAAATTTATTATTTTCAGGAAATACTGGACTTGGGAAAACATTTCTTTCCAATTGTATTGCAAATGAAGTTTTAAAATTAGGAAAAACTGTATTATATCAAACAGCACCTGTTTTATTAGAAAATATTATAGACTATAAATTAAATAAGCAAAAGACGAATTTAGAAGATATCAACAAATCTGTATTAGAAACTGACTTATTAATTATTGATGATCTAGGAACAGAAACTTTAAATAGTATGAAATTAAGCGAGCTATTTACTATTATTAATACTAGAATTTTAAATTTGAACCATAAAATTACCAAAACGATTATTTCAACCAATTTAAATATTACTGAAATTTTTAATAAATATGAAGAGAGAATTGGTTCTAGAATTGCCGGATACTACGATATTTATTGTTTTTACGGAGATGATATACGTTTTAAAAAACGTTAACCAGCAGGGAATAAATCCTGCTGGCTTTTATTTTCTAATTTTCAATATCATTTAGTTCTGGAGTTAAAGTCTCTATACTAACAACCTTTCCTCCATCACTTGTTCTCATTAATGTAACTCCTTGTGTTGATCTTCCTAAAACACTAATATCTTTTACATTAATTCTAATAATTGTTCCTGTATCTGTAATTAACATGACATCATCATCTTCTGTCGCAATTCTTACGCCTACTAGCTTTCCAGTCTTAGGTGTAATTTTATATGTAACAACACCTTTTCCTCCTCTGATTTGGACTCTATATTCATCTAGTTCAGTTCTCTTTCCAAATCCATTTTCTGTAATAGCTAATAATGTTGCTTTTCCTCCGCTAATGACAGATTCCATACCAATTACTTCATCATCTTCATCAAGTCTAATACCAATAACACCTTGAGAAACTCTACCGATTGGTCTTACATCTTTTTCATCAAAAGTAATACACATACCATTTCTTGTAACGAGTACAACATTGTCTTGTCCATCTGTTAATCTTACAGAAATTAATTCATCATCTTCTTTTAATGTAATTCCTTGTAGACCTGTTTTTCTGCTAGAATCATATTCTTTTAATGCTGTCTTTTTAATTAATCCATTCTTTGTTGCCATTAATAGGTATTTTCCTTCAGCAAAGTTTTGAATTGGTATAACTGCTGATACTTTTTCTCCTGAATCTAAACTTAATAAGTTTACAATAGCTGTACCTTTAGCCGTTCTTCCTGCTTCTGGAATTTCATATCCTCTTAAATGATATAACTTACCTTTGTTTGTAAAGAAAAGAATCGTATCATGTGTTGATGCTGTAAAGATTTGTTTTACAAAATCTTCTTCTCTAGTTGCAATTCCTGTTATTCCTTTTCCTCCACGCTTTTGACTTTTATATGTATCAATTGGCATTCTCTTAATATATCCAAAATGTGTTAGGGCTACAACAGATTGCTCTTCCTTAATTAAATCTTCTACATCAATTTCGCCCTCTGCTGCTACAATTTTTGTCTTTCTTTCATCACCAAATTTGTCTTTAATTTCTAATAATTCTTCTTTGATAATGTCAAAAACTAATCTTTCACTATTTAAAATATCTCTTAAGTGTGCAATTAATTCCATTAATTGATTATATTCTTCTTCAATTTTTTCTCTTTGTAAACCTGATAATGTTCTTAAACGCATATCCAAAATTGCTTGTGCTTGAATATCAGTAAGTCCAAATCTTTCCATTAATCTTTCTTTTGCATCATCATAAGAATTTCGAATAATATTAATAACCTCATCAATATTATCTAATGCTATTTTCAATCCTTCTAAAATGTGTGCTCTTGCTAGGGCTTTATCTAATTCAAATTGTGTTCTTCTTAAAATAACATCTTTTCTATGATCTATATAACAATCTAAACATTGTCTTAATGTTAAAATTCTTGGTACACCATTTACTAAAGCTAGCATGATAATACCAAATGTTGTTTGCATTTGTGTATGTTTAAATAATTGATTTAATACAACTTGTGGATTGGCATCTCTCTTTAATTCAATAACAACTCTTACTCTATCTTTTCTATCAGATTCATCTCTACATTCTGAAATACCTTCTATTTTTCTTTCTTTTGATAAATCAGATATTGTTTTGATTAAGTTTGCTTTATTTACTTGATATGGCAAAGAAGAAACAATAATTCTTTGTCTGTTACCACTCATTTCTTCTATTTCTGTTTCTGCTCTTAATGTAATTTTTCCCTTACCTGTTGTATATGCTTGTTTAATGCCTTCAAGTCCTAAGATGATTCCTTCTGTTGGAAAATCTGGTCCTTTGATAACACTCATCAAATCTTCATCTGTTACTTCATCTTCGTCTATAATTTTAATAATTCCATTAATTAATTCTGTTAAATTATGTGGTGGAATATTGGTTGCCATGCCTACGGCTATACCTGAAGATCCATTTGCTAATAATGCAGGTATTCTTGCTGGCAAAACAGTTGGTTCTTGTAATCTATCATCATAGTTTGGCATAAAATCAACTGTATTTTTCTCAATATCTGTTAACATATATTCTGAAATTTTAGACATTCTTGCTTCTGTGTACCTCATAGCTGCTGCCCCATCACCGTCTACAGATCCAAAGTTACCATGTCCATCAATTAACATATACCTCATTGAGAAATCTTGTGCTAATCTAACCATAGCATCATATACGGAGCTATCTCCATGTGGATGATATCTACCTAAAACAGATCCTACAGTATTTGCACACTTCCTATATGGTTTATCTGATGTAATACCATCTTCATGCATAGCATATAAAATTCTTCTATGTACTGGTTTTAAACCATCTCTTACATCTGGAAGTGCACGAGAAACAATAACACTCATGGCATAGTCAATATATGCTTCTCTCATCTCTTTTTCAATGTCTTTTTCTACTATTTTTCCGTCTCTTCTTTCTTGTCTTTCTTCCATTGTTTTCCCTCTCTTCCTTTCTATTTCTACCTTTGTATTATACTAAAACAAACTTTGTTTTTCAAGTAAAATCCTTAAAAAACTAGGGAAATACATTATTTAAAATTATTATATGTTCTTTCTTCATAATATAAAAACGTGATTAAATCACGTTTTTATATCGTGTTTTCGTGATATTATCACGTTTTTTTATTTTCTTAAACAATTTAATAGCATATTCACTCCATCAATAAATCCTTGTTTATATATTTCTTTATTATACTCCGTTATTTTGATATTATAATTTTCTTCTATTTTATTTAATATTTCCTTTGCTTGCTCTGCACAATGAGAATCTTCAATGATTCTTTCTAATGTAATGACTTCTAATTGATCTTTTAATTTTTTATCTACACTTTTTAGTATTTTATCTATTTTTTCTTCTTGTGATTGATAAATCATATTTACTATATCTTTTTCTTGAAAATTTTCTAAATTCATTACAATTCCTCCTTATTTCTCTTTTATATATTTTTCGTATTCTTTTATGATATTATTATAAATCATTCATTTTTATTTTATACCCTTATATTTCTTCTAAAAATAAATTTCCCTTATTTCTATTTGACCAATTGAGTTTATTAATCCATAAACATATATATTATCATATTTTCTAAGTCTAGAATAACATATGTCTGCTATTTCATTATGTCCTATTACTGGTATTCTAGTATTACTATTTAATTTAAATTCAAATATTACTACTGATTTTATCTTTTTGTTATTGATAACAAATTTGTAATCTATATCACTGATTATTTTTCCCATTACAAAACATAAATTCATCATCTTCTAATTCCTTTAATTTTAATTTATATTTTTAAATATTTTTTATAAAATTAAGTCGTAAAGTAATTATATTCAAATTATATAATTTTACTAATACTTACTTTACTGATCCGTTTTTACCTATATTAGGAAGGAATAAATCTCTTTAATACTAATACATTTACTGTATATATTCCTTAAAATATATAATCTCAAAATTGTATTAGAGTGAGGCGGAAGCCGATGTTATCGTTGCTGTTAGCCGGATTGTTGTTGTTACGATTGGAAGCTGGATTGTTAGAACCTGTATTGTTGTAATTACCTCCTCGATTAACACGATTGTTAGTGTTGTAAGACTTTCGATTTATCCCTATTATTCTTTTGATGATTTTTTTTATTATAATTGAATATTAATGCAAAAAATAAATAACTTAATTTATATCATCATCTTCTTGATAAAATAATTTACTTTCTAAATTATATGTATTGGCAATTTTTATATATCCTAAATGACCTGCTAAATATTTATATGCTTCTTTACTTGTCATTTTTCCTTGTTTTATATCTTTCTTTAATTGTTTTACCTTTTCTTTCAGCTTTCTTTTTCCTTTATCTCGTATTTTTAGACGATATGTATTAATTTTATATCCGCAAAAATTAACTCCCTGTTTTGATTTAAATATTTGTGTCTTTTTGTTTAACTCCAATTCTAAATTCATCTTTAGAAAAGTTTTTATTTTCTCTAATATCTCTTTTGCTTCTTGCTTAGTTTTTACAAATAATACACTATCATCCATATAACGAAAATAGTATTTTACTTTTAATATATGTTTTATATATTGGTCTATTTCATTTAAATAAATATTTGCAAACATTTGTGATGTATAGTTTCCAATTTCTAATCCTTTCTCTCTTTTTTGTGCATATAAAATTTCTTTTATCAGCCATAATACATCTTTATCTTTTATTTTTCTTTTCAAAATTTTTAATAATATCGTTTTATTTATATTATCAAAATATTTCGCAATATCCATTTTCAAGATATAATAGTCATTCCATATTCTTTGACAATGTTTCATTTCTTTTTGTAAATCTAAACAAGCTTTATGCATACCTTTTCCTTTTAAACAAGCATAAGATGTACTAATAAATTGTGGTATAAATGCTGGTCCTAGAAAATTATCTACTAACCATCTGTGGACAATTCTATCTATATATTTTGATTTTTCTATCTTTCTAAGTTTAGGTTCTGTTACATAAAAAGTACTATATCCTCCATGTTTATATGTTTTATTCTGCAACTTTTCCAGTAACCACATAATATATTCTTCTTGTTTTAAGTTAAACAAAATAATTTCTTTTCTATAGCCTTTGCCTTTTCTGGATTTAGAATGTGCTTCTAATAACTTATCATAGGTTAAATATTTAAAATATAAATTTCTAATTGTTTTTGGCATAATATTTTATAAGTCCTCCTAATATTTTCCCTATTTCATATATAAGTTCCATTGCTATTTTAAATTTCTTTTCATCAATCCATCTGTTCTTTTTCATAATTCTTAAGTAGATTCTTTGTGTATTTAACTTACTATCAATTCTATTTAATATGTCTAAGATTTTCATTGCTTCTTGATTAGATTTATTTTTTATCTTATTTAATATCATAATTTCGCTTAACATTTGATACATACTTTGCTTATATTCTGTTCCTATACTAAATTTTTCTATCCTTGGTAGCTTTATCATAATCTCCAACATATATTCTATATATCTTTCTGATTTTGGTATTAAAGCCAGTTTACTATCTTGTTCTTGTTTTAAACTCATACTAATTCTTGTATGATATATTTAATAACTTAAATAACCATACGACTCCTTTCTTTATTTATCTTAAAATATTTAATATAATCTATGTGTGATAACTGTGGACTTTTTATACTTTTTATAGCTTTGACTATTCCAAGGAGTTTACTGCCACAGTTTCGTTTTTAATTGTTTATTGGTTGGATAAGCCATAGTTTTAATCTATGAGTTTTTATGTCACGCAAGTTTATGAGAGCGAACACATGTGGAAGGTTGTCATAGTTATTAATATTTTCGAAAGGTGGTAATTTTTATGATTTATGTTGGAATTGATATTGCTAAAAATACTCACTGGGCTTCTGCAATGAACTCAGATGGAGAAATTCTTTTAGAACCTTTTTCTTTTCAAAACAATAATGAAGGCTTTCAAAAATTTATTTCTAAACTTTCTAGTTTTGATAAACAAAAGATGCTAATTGGTTTAGAATCAACTGCTCATTACGGCGAAAATATCATTTCTTATCTTTTCAACTTAGACTACAAGATTGGGATTATTAACCCAATCCAAACTTCCAACTTACGTAAATCTAACATTAGAAAAACTAAGAACGATAAGGTTGATACTTTTATAATTATTAAGTCTTTAACTTTAAATAATTATAATCTTGTTACTACAAGAGACATCAACAACATAAAACTCAAAGGCTTAAGCCGTTCTCGACACAATTTAGTTGTGATGAGAAGTCGTTCTAAAATTCAATTAGCATCTTTTATAGATCAATTATTTCCTGAATTAAATAAATTCTTTAAAGGAAATCTTCATCTAAATGTATCTTATCAGTTATTAAAAGAATATTCAAGCCCTAAAGATATTTCTTCTTTACATTTAACTAAACTTTCTAATATTCTTCACCATAATTCTCATGGTAGATACATTAAACAAGATGCTATTCGTTTACGTGAATTGGCAAAAAACTCTGTTGGTATTGATAATCCAACTCTTTCATTACAAATTAAACAAGCTATCCTTCAAATTGAACTTTATACAAGTCAAATTGAAGAAATTGAAAAACTATCCAAACAAATTCTTGATGAAATGGAATCTAAACTATTGACTATTCCCGGTATGTCTTATAATCAAGCAACTGTAATTCATGGGTTTATTGGCGATATTAACCGTTTTAACAAATCTTGTCAATTACTTGCATATGCAGGTTTAGATCCCTCTGTATACCAATCCGGCAA
>CALYAB010000050.1 GCA_944393395.1 uncultured Clostridia bacterium | reverse complement strand
TAAAATTTATATTTGCATTATAGCACAACAAATAAAAAAGATAAAGCTTTTGGAATGTTAAGAATATACTAAAATGTAAAAAAACCTAGAGTTTCTTACTCTAGGATAAAATTTATATAAAAATAATATCAATAAAGTGCTTATATGTCAATAAAAATTAACATATTAAAAAAATATTTTTTTTAATATAAAAGAGTAAAAAAAACATGATTAAAATTTGTAAATACTTGAACTATAAGCTTGAGAGAGTTTTTTGATTTTCTTAGAGTAAGAAACTAAAAGAAAAATATATATCAAAATATCTGAAAAACAAAAGAAATTTAAGAAAAGAGGTATAAAAAATGAATATAAAAGAAAATACTAAGCAACAAAAAAGAGAAGAAATAAGAAATCAAAATGGAATTACATTACTAGTATTAGTAATAACAATTATTATATTATTAATTTTAGCAGGAATAACAATAGGAGCATTAACAGGAAAAAATGGGATTATAAATAATAGCAAAAATGCAAAAGAAGAGACAGAAATAGCAAATGAAAAAGAAATTATAGAAAAAGCAACTGTGCAAGCAATGGGAAGCAATAAGCAAGGAAATATAGAAGAAAGTGAATTGCAAAATGCATTAAATAAAGAAACAGGAGAGGGAAAGACAGAAGCAACAGACGTAGGAGAAGAATTCGAAGTGGTTTTTAAAGGAAGTAATCGTTATTATATAGTGGACAAATATGGAAATGTTGGAGAAGCACAAGAATATATAAAAGATAAATATCCTGGAGATATAACAGTAGGAAAAGATGGAGAAAAATTGAATGGAGACACTGAAGAAACAGCATACCAAATATGGTGTATAGAAGACCTAGTGGCTTTTTCTAAAAATGTAAATGAAGGAAATAAGTATGGAGATAAATATATTAAATTAATGAGAGATTTAGACTTTAATTCTAAAAATTCATACACTGATTGGAATACAAAAGATTATGACATATATTTAAATGGAGATGGTAATAAAGCAATTAGAGAGCAACTTTCAAGTAATGGAAATGGATTTAAAACTATAGGAATAGATAATCAAAATCAATTTTGGGGGGATTTTGATGGTAATCATTATTCAATAAATAATTTATATATAAATGGAGAGCGGTTTTTTTGGCGTGATACAAGAAGCAACTATAAAAAATGTATATATAGAAGGCAAAGTTCAAAGGGAAAAAGGTGCAGGAGGTTTAATATATATAGTTGGTAAATCATATATATATAATTGTTACAATAATATAACTGTAACACGGTCAGTCAGTTGGAGGAATAACTATGCATGCCCAAAATAGTTATTTTATAAATTGTGCTAATTTAGCAAATCTTTCTGGAAAATGGCAAACTGGAGCTGGTGGAATCATAGGAAGTTCTGGAGAAAGCGAAACTAAAGTGGGAAATAACTATATATATAATTCATATAATATCGGAGATATAGAATTGGTAAATGGAACTACTTATGCATCATCAGGAGGAATTGTAGGATATGATTATGGGAATACAATTATAGAAAATTGTTATAATGTTGGAATATTAAGTTCATCAAGAAATATAGGAGCTATTGTAGGAAATGGTAGTACAAACTTAAAAAATTGTTTTTATTTAAATAATTTAGAAAAAGGAAGTGGAAATGTTATAGAAAATAATGCTACATCAATTAATGAATTTCAGTTAAAGGGGCAAGAAAAAATTGATGGAAAAGATTTGCTAGATTTATTGAATACATATGTGGAAACAAAAGATAGTATTAATGATATAAAATTAAAAACATGGAAGAACGCAGAAGAATATCCAGTTTTAGAGCGTTAATGAAATTGTGTGCAACTGCAAGCATTGGAGAGAAGTGAATTTTTAAGTTATATGAAATGCAGTTTCTTTTGAAAATAAAATAAAAATATAAAATATTTATTTCACTTTGAGTTGCATAATTTAAAGTTTCATAGGGGCCTATGATTAAAAAAAGAAACGTTTTGGTGTATCCATAACGTTCCTTTTTTTCATTATATTAATGTTTCATATTTTTGTTTGTAATAGTTAATCTAACGAATGAATATATAAATAATCCAGCACCTATAGTAAATAATGCAATTATTATAGGTGTACCAGCCTTAGGTAATGTAACTGGTGGTTCTGTAAGTTTCAACTTTGGTGTAACATCAGATGTATCAGAAACTTCTTCACCTTGGAAATTAATATAAGAAATATCTACTTTTTCGTTAGTATCTAAAATTTTACCAACAATACTACTATCAAAATCTTTTTTCAACTTTAAAGTATATTGAACAGTAGCTGTTTCACCTGGTTTTAGTTCTGTTATAGTCCATGTTATTGAATTATTTTCAGTATTTACTTCAGAAGATATAGTTCCAATATTTGGTTGAGAAACATATGCAAATTCAAAATTATCAATTATTTCTTTTGGAAAATAATCAGTAATCGTAATATCAGTTAATACCTGATCAACTGGTAACAAATCATTATATATATCTTGAGTAATAGTTTTTTCAATTTCGCTATCTTGAACATAATAGAATTTACCTACAGATGGACTTTCTTCAGTTCCAAAAATTTCTTGAATTATATCTCCATAAGTTTTATCATCTGTTCTTGTTGCTGGAACACTATCAGCATTAGATATACCTGTAAGCATTGTAATAACAGTATATCCTGAGTTAGCTAAAGTCTGTAATTGTGTTGCTGTTTTATTAATAGCATCATCTGAATAATATACTCCATCATAGTTTAAAGCAACATTAGGAACTCCATCAGTTAAAACAATTACATATTTATTATTATTCTCACTAGTAAAGTATTGACCAGCTAAATTTAATCCTGATTCTAAGTTTGTCCTAGGCCCTGTATATTCAATGCTTGAAATTGCAGAAACAAGTGCATTTGGATCAGAAGATAAATCTGAAACTAAGCTAGCATCTTCAATTGTTCCTTCTTTAGAGACATCAGAATTTGTTGAGAAACTTACAACACCAACTTTTAAATGGTCATTTCCATCTAACATTGTATTTACTAAAGTTTTAGCTGATTCGATAACTAAGTCTTCTCTAGTAGTTGTACCTTCAACGATATCTTCCATACTTTTTGAATTATCAATTACAAGCATGATTTCTCCAGTTGGTTGTATAGATGCTTCTTCATTAGTAACTTGTAATTGAAGAGTAACCTCTTTATTATTCAAATCTTTTTTAACTAACTTTTTCTCAAATTTTGAACTATTTCCAATTTGTATAGTGCAAACTGGTTCTTCAACAACACTCATTGTGACAGTGTCATAAGATGCTAAAGATATGTTTGCAATTAAAATTAGAACTAAAAATAATGTAATAAAAATACTTTTTTTCATATATACAACTCCTCCCATAATTATTACATATATATTTTAACACAAGAAACAAAAAATACAACAAATTTGTAGAAAAAAAATAAAAAATATGTTAAAATATGTTACAGTTTATGGCCTAAAATCATTTAAGACATTGTGATATATATTATATTCTGCGCTATCCCAACACTTTACATACTGTAGATAAATCAATTCTTCCAAAGTCATCATTGATTATATATTAAAAAGTTATGCTAACTTTCTAATATATAAAATATATTGCACACAAATTTATTTCATAAATTTGGCGCATGAACAAATTTACTGAAAAATCTTCAATTTTTCAGATTTGTTCATAACATTATGTAGTGCGTCGGTCCCCCCGACACCCGCTTAGAATATAATATATATCACAATATCTAATAATGGCTATGAACTGTAACAAAATATTATATTCATATATATAATACAAAATCGAAAAGGTGATAATATGTTAGAAAAAATAAATTCTCCAGATGATTTAAGAAATTTAACAATTTTAGAAAAACAAAAATTAGCTGAAGAAATAAGAAAATATATATTAGAAATTGTATCTGAAAATGGAGGACATTTAGCTTCAAATCTTGGGATAGTAGAATTAACACTAGCATTACATAGTATATATAATTTTGAAACAGACAAAATTGTATGGGATGTAGGGCATCAAACTTATGTGCATAAAATATTAACAGGAAGAAGAGAAGAGCTAAAAACATTAAGAAAACTAAATGGAATAGCAGGTTTTCCAAAAACATGTGAATCAAAATATGACTTTTTCAATACAGGACATAGTAGTACATCAATATCAGCGGCTTTAGGAATGGCAAGAGCAAGGGACTTAAAAGGTGAAGATTATTCAGTATTAGCAGTAATTGGAGATGGAGCTTTAACAGGAGGAATGGCATTAGAAGCCTTAAATGATGTTGGATATAGCAAAACAAAAATGACAGTAATCTTAAATGATAATGAAATGAGCATTTCGCCTAATATTGGTGGATTAAATATGTTACTTAGTAAACTAAGAACAAAAAAGATGTATACAAGATCAAATATTGTTATGAAAAAAAGAATTAATAAAATACCAGTAATAGGAAAGCCAACAGTAAAAATTGTACAAAAACTAAAAAGAAGTATAAAACAATTAATTATCCCAAAAATGTTTTTTGAAGATATTGGATTTACGTATTTAGGTCCAGTTAATGGACATAATATAGAAGAATTACAAAGTATATTAACAGTAAGTAAGCAAATAGACAATCCAGTTTTGATACATGTATTAACTAAAAAGGGTAAAGGGTATGAAATAGCAGAAAAAAATCCAGATAAATTTCATGCTACAGGGCCATTTGATATAAAAACGGGGAAGAGTAAAAAAGAAAAAGGTAAAGATTATTCTAAAGTATTTGGAGACAAACTAATAGAATTAGCAAACAAAAATGAAAAAATTGTTGCTATAACAGCATCTATGAAAGACGGAACAGGACTTAAGGAATTTAGCAAAAAGTTTCCTAAGAGATTTTTTGATATAGGAATAGCTGAACAACACGCCTTGGGAATGGCTGCAGGAATGGCAATAGATGGGATGATACCAGTAGTTCCAATATATTCATCATTTTATCAAAGAGGATATGACCAAGTTATTCATGATATTGCATTACAAAACTTACCAGTTGTTATGTGTGTAGATAGAGCCGGAGTTGTTGGAGCAGATGGAGAAACACATCAAGGAACCTTAGACATGGCTTTTTTTAGATTAGTACCTAATTTAGTAATATTAGCACCAAAGGATTTTAAAGAATTAGAAGATATGTTAGAATTTGCAATTGATTTGAAAAAGCCTGTTGTTATTAGATATCCTAGAGGTGGAGAAGACAAGGAAACATTTGAAAAGCATGAAAAAATAGAAGAAGGTAAATCTGAAATATTAAAAGAGGGAAAAGATATATCTATATTTGCAATAGGAAAAATGGTAGCAAGAGGTATGAAAGTTGCTAAAAAGCTAGAAGAGAATAATATAGATGCAGAAGTAATAAATGTAAGATTTTTGAAACCTTTAGATATTGAAACACTAAAAAAATCAATTGAGAAAACTAAAAATGTAATAACAATAGAAGATGGAACAATTATAAATGGATTAGGAACAGCTATAAAAGAGTTAATAATTGATAATAATATTAAAGATGTAAAAATAAAATCTTATGCTTATCCAGATAAATTTATACAACATGGAAGTGTGGAAGAATTAGAAAAAATATATCATTTGGATGAAGAAAGTATATTAAAGGAAATAAATTAATTATTATTTAATATATGTATCTTCGAGGAACAAACAAACAGTAGCATAAATTATAATTTAATAGGAGAGATGAAGAATAAATGAATAAACAAGAATTATTAAAAGACTATAAAAAGCAAGAAGATAAATTATGTTTATCACAAGTATTAGATAAAATAGAAATATCGTCTAAAAGAGACAAAATAGAATATACAGATTTTTTGGATATGTACCAAGTTGCTTTAGTTGAAGGATTTTTAAGGAAGAATCAATTTGAAAACTATAAATTATATGGTGGATATGAAAATGCTGAAAGGAAAATATTAATAACATATTCTGAAAAGTTTAATGATGAAATGTTAGAAAAAAATTATGATAAAATTTTAAAAGTTGTAAGAGTTACATTGCCAGAAGAAGACAAGGGAAAATATTCACATAGAAATTATTTAGGTGGAATTGTTAAATTAGGACTAAAAAGAGAAAAAGTAGGAGATATAATAGTAGGAGAAGAAGGAGCAGATATAATAACATTAAATGATTTTTCAGATATATTAAAAACAGAATTGCCATCTCTTACAAGATTTGAAAATGCAAAAGTAGAAATTGAAGAAATAAAAAATTTGAGGAAATTAGAATTAAAAGTAGAGGAAGTAACAATAATAGTTCCATCTTTAAGATTAGATAATATTGTATCAGATTTAGCAAGAACTTCTAGAAGTAAAGCATCACAAATAATAGCTCAAGAAAGAGTTTTTGTAAATGGACAAAATGAAACTAAAAATTCAAAACAACTAAAACTTGGAGATATAGTAACAATCAGAGGTAAAGGAAGATTTGTGATTAAAGAATTTACAGGAACAACTCGAAGTGGAAGAACAGTTGTATTAATAGAAAAATATGTTTAAAAAAGATGTGATATGTTATTAATTTAACATGTCACATCTTTTTTCATAAGAATTGCATCATATTTTTTATCATAATATTTTTTTCTAAGTCCACATTCAGTAAAACCAAGTTTTTTATATAAAGCAATTGCAGAAAAATTTTCTTCATTAACTTCAAGATTAATTGTTTTAATATCATTTTTCTTACAATAATTAAGAAGAGTATTTAACAATAAAGTTGCAATACCTTGTCTTCTATAATCATCTTTTACAGCAATGTTCATAATATCAGCCACATCTAAAACAATTTTTAGTCCAGCAAAACCTACAACTTCATCTTCTAACTTTGCACAGATAAAATGAGAATTTTCACTAGTTAACTCATCTTTTAAAATATTTATCTTCCAAAAATTATCAAATTTAGACATTTCCATATTTTCAGTATCACATAATTGCATATCTTTTACAACTATATTTTTTCCTTCAAGTTGTCTTTGTGCTTGAGGCTTTTTTAAATATAGTGGAAGTAAGTTTTTATCTTCGCCATATTTTTGATATTTATTAATTCCAGCAATTCCTAAATTATATACATCTATATTATTTAAATTGTCATTAGTATCAGACAAAACGAAATTTTTTGACATATCCTGTATTAAGTTTTTATTTATAAGACTAGCATCTCCTACAAAATGAATTGTTAAATTAGAATATTTATAATTTAATAAGTTTAAGCAATTTTCAATACTATCAGCTTTTGGGGATTCTAGTAAAGTATATTCATTATTTTCTAATTTATATAAAGAATAATAACAATTATTATTTTTACAATCGATAATACTACAAATAATTCCATCAGTTTTTACATTGTAGGCTAATCCTTCAAGAGAGCTAACACCAACAGAAGGGATGTTTAAACTATCTGTAAAAGCCTTGATAGTTGCAATGCCAATACGAATGCCTGTAAATGAACCAGGGCCAATATCACAAACTAATAAATCTATTTTTGATAAGGTTAAATTGGTTTCTTCTAGTATTTGTTTGATAAGTGGCATTAAAGTTTCTGAATGTGTTAGTCCATTATCTAATTCTATTTTTTTAATCAAATTTTTATCTTCTAATATAGCTACACTACAAATTTTACTAGAAGTTTCTATGCTTAAAGTTTTCATTTTGTTCCTCCAAATAAATCAGTTAATATATAATCATATTTATGCCCATATGATGTGACATCAATTAATCTTATGTTATCATTTATATCATCTTTTTTTAATATGATGTGAATATATTCTTCAGGAAGAGTGTCTTGTATAATTTCTCCCCATTCAATAATACAAATACCATTTTCAAAATATTCTTCTCCTCCGATTGCATAGAATTCTGAAGAATCTTCTAATCTATATACATCAAAATGAAATATTTTAATGTCATTTTTTATATATTCGTTAACAAGTGTAAATGTAGGGCTAGATATTTCATTTTCTAATCCAAAATAAGTTAAAAATCCTTCTGTTAATTTTGTTTTTCCAGAACCTAATTCTCCTGTTAAAACGACTATATCTCCTTTTTTTAAATAACTAGCTAATTTTTTTCCAAGTTCTAGTGTTTCTTTTTCGTTGTTTGTTGTGATTTCTATATGTTTCATATTATACCTCTAATTTAATATTTTATATGGGATATTATACTATATTTTGCTATAAAATACAAATAAAAGTTACAATTCACATCCTAATCATTCTAAAAGATGTTGATATATTAATATTAATTAAATTTTTCGGCTCAATACGATATTTAAGAATTTGTAATATAATTTATTGAGCCTCTTTCACTCAGACCCTCTCGTACCTCGAGTACCGTGAACATCCCTCAATAAATCATATAACAAATTCTAAAACATCTCCAATCACATTCAAAATTTAATTAATATTAATATATCAACATCTTATTTATTATTTTATAAGCTGTGAACTGTACAAAAAAATTATGTTATCATTTTTTAAAAAATCACTTTATTTTTTTTATTTTATTGTATATAATATGAAAGAAAATATAAATTAATTTAAGATAATTCATATAAAAAATAGAAAATAAGAGGTGCAAAATGAATAAAACAGAAGCTAAAAAAAGAATAGAAGAATTGAGAAAAAAGACAGAATATTATGCAACAAAATACTATGATGAAGATAAGCCAGAAATATCAGATTTTGAATATGATATGTTAATGGTAGAATTAAGAAATTTAGAAAAGGAATATCCAGAATATAAGTCAAAAGATTCATTAACACAAAAAGTAGGTGGACATGTTAAAGAGGGATTTAAAAAAGTAACACATGAAGTACCACTTCAAAGTTTACAAGATGTATTTAGTTTTGAAGAAGTAGAAGAATTTGATGAAAGAATTCAGAAACAGGCTGAAGAAAATGGCATAGAAAAAGTAAATTATGTAGTGGAAACAAAGATAGATGGATTGTCAGCAGCATTAGAATACAAACAAGGAAAATTTGTAAGAGGTGCAACAAGAGGGAATGGTTTAATAGGAGAAGATGTTACAGAAAATTTAAAAACAGTAAAAACCATCCCAATGGAATTAAATGATAAGATTGATATAACAGTTAGAGGAGAAGTATTTATTTCTAAAAAAGATTTTGAAGAAATGAATCAAGAAAGAGAAGAAAATGAGCAAGAATTATTTGCAAATGCAAGAAATGCAGCAGCAGGTTCTCTAAGACAATTAGACAGTAAAATAACAGCAAAAAGGCCATTAGATATTTATATATTTAATGTACAAAAAATAGAAGGAAAAACATTTAATTCTCATTTTGAAGAATTAGAATATTTAAGTAAATTAGGGTTTAATGTAAACCCTGTTAGAATACCTTGTAAAAATATAGAAGAAGCAGAAAAAGCAATTGAAAAGATTGGTGAAGATAGAGAAAATTTGACTTTTGGAATAGATGGAGCAGTTGTAAAAGTTGATGATTTAAGATTTAGAGAGATATTAGGTTCTACAATAAAAGTTCCAAGATGGGCTGTAGCATATAAATATCCACCAGAAAAGAAAGAAACAATTTTAAAAGATATTATTTGTCAAGTAGGGAGGACAGGTGTTATTACACCAATGGCAATATTAGAACCTGTAAAAGTAGCAGGTTCCACAATATCAAAAACTACACTTCACAATGAAGATTTTATAAAAGAAAAAGACCTAAAAATAGGAGATACAGTAGTTATACAAAAAGCTGGAGATGTTATTCCAGAAATTGTAGAAGTAGTAAAGGGTAAAAGAACAGGAAAAGAAAAAGATTTTGAAATGCCAAAGGTATGTCCAGTATGTGGGGCATTAGCAGTAAGAGAGGAGGGAGAAGCAGCAATTAGATGTACAGGGATAGAGTGCCCAGCAAAACTGTTTAGAAATTTGGTGCATTTTGTTTCAAGAGAAGCCATGGATATTTCTGGACTTGGAGAAAATATAATCCAACAATTACTAGATAAAAATTTAATAAAAAACATAGCTAATATATATGAATTAAAGTTTGAAGATATAGCGTCATTAAAGAAAAATGGAACAAAATTTGCTCAGAATTTAGTAGATGCAATAGAAAGAAGTAAACAAAATGATTTATCTAAATTAATAACAGCTTTAGGAATTAGACATGTAGGAGTAAAAGCATCAAAAATGTTAGCTAAAAAGTATAAAACAATGGACAATCTAATGAAAGCAACATTTGAAGAATTAAGTATGATAGATGACATAGGTCCAATTGTTGCAAATAGTATAGTAGAATTTTTTAGTGAAGAACAGACAATAGATTTAATAGATAAATTAAAAACTGCAGGTGTAAATATGAAATCTTTAGAAGAGGAAAGTGAAGATAATCGATTTGAAGGAAAAACATTTGTATTGACTGGAAGTTTAGAAGAGTTTACTAGAAAAGAAGCATCTGAATTAATAGAAAAATTTGGAGGAAAAACTTCAGGTACAGTATCTAAAAAAACAAGTTATGTATTAGCAGGTGAAGAAGCAGGAAGTAAATTAACAAAAGCACAAAATTTGGGAGTAACAATCATAACAGAAACAGAATTTAAAGAAATGTTGGAACAATAGGGGCTTGCCAAAAAGTTCCAAAGAAGGAGAAGAATATGGACGAGAAATATACATTTGAAATGATGTGGGAAGATTTAGATGATGGTTATCAAATTTATTATACCTATGTAAGAAACAAATATTTATTATTTAAAACAGCACCTAATTGCTATACACAAAAACTATTATCAAATAATCCTAAAAATCCACAACCTAAAATGACAATGCTTACTTTAAAAAGAGTAAAAGAAATGTTTCCTCATATGGAAAATATTGAGTATAAAATTTTATAAAAAGGGGATAAAAATATGGAAAAGAAAAAAATGAATTTATTTACAAAAATATTAATAATAATGTTGGTATTATTACTAATGTTTGTAATTATCACACTTAGAAAGTTTTTAATATTAAGGAAAGTTGTTATTCAAAGTGAGGAAGACAGAAAAAGCACAAATTACTACTTGAAAATTGATTCTATGGGAAGTGGGACAAGTGAAATATATGTATATGGAGAAAAAGGTATATTTAAAAAAACATCTATGGAGGGAGAAGAAGTATTAACCACAATATCATATACAGATAATGAAAATAAGGAATCATGGATTTTATTTAATAAAGGTGATGAGTCTAAAGTAGCAGTAAAAACAGAATATTCTGAAACCATGTCATTAATTCCAACACCTGGAATAAATATAGGAGTATTAAATAGTAGCGATATTTGGCCATTATTACAAATGTCTGTGATAACAAGTATAAGTGATGCTGGATGGAACAATAAAGAATCTTATAAAATTTCATTTAATTTTATTGAACATAGAGAATATGCTTTTTGGATAAATAAAGAAGATTATAGAATAATAGGTGCAAATGAACGGAATTACAACAGATGAAGATGGTAATTTGTATGATAATATTTCATCATATTTTTACAAATTTGATTCTCTTACAGAGAATGATGTAAAATTACCTGATTTAACAGGATATGTAATAAAAGATAGTAATGGAAATGTGATAAATCAATAAGTGTATAGTATATGAATTGGAAAATAATTATATAAAAAATTTTTGATAAATAATTAATTCACATATAATTTACATTTGATACAAGAATAATACATATAGTAAGGGTATATTAATAATCATAAACATCCCCTTTTTTTCAAAGGCTATTCTGTAAAAATAAAAGCAGAATAGCTTTTTTATTGAATAGAAGAAATCTTATATCTGGTCAAGATAAAAGCTGATTTTTCCTATTCAATAATAAAAGCCATTCGTTTGAATGGCTTTTGCTGACTCTTAGTATCAGCTCAGGTCCTAATCTAGTAAACTATTTCAGACCTAGTAGAATATCTATCTAAAATATATAGTATTCCTTAATTTATTTAATTATGCACTAATTTTTTTTAAATTTTTAATTTTTTATACGTAAATTATTTATTCAGCTGAATGCTTATAATTATTCATAATCCTACTTGATTAAATAATTTATATCTTTAAGGGGCTATTTAACACGATTTATACTATTAAAAATGTAATAAAATTGACAAAATTTACATAATGTAGTAAAATAAAAAATGATTTTTTTATATAGGGGGAGTATTTTGAAATCAAGTATAAATAAAAAATATAGTTCTAAAGAAATAGCTAAAATCATTGATGAAGGTATAAAAGAAAAAGAAATAAGAAAAATGGATGGTTTTTTGATGGATGGCCTTTAAATGCAACAGGATATGCTAATTCTCCTCAATGGTTTAGCTATTTTTGTGGAAAAAGTTATATATATTTTGATGATATTCCTGAAGAAAGAAGAAATGGATATGCAAATAGAGATTATGCAACATCATTGGATGCTGTTGCATATTTAATAAAAAGTAGAGGAATGTCAAGAGAAGATGGAAAACAAATTTTAAAATTTTTCTATAAATTTTGGAATGAATACAAAGATACGACACCTTGTTTAATGTTTATACCTGTAAAAGAAGTTAGAATAAATACAGAGAACGAATTAGAGAAATATTTAACTGAAGAAGGAATGGATACATTGTTTGAAGATATAGTAAAAGGAAAAGTTAATTCATTAAATAATTATTGTTGTAGGAAAAATATAGATCCTGATAAATTGGCTTATGTTGATTTATCACCAATACTTCCTAAAAAAATTATAAGAACAGATAATAAGGGACTTAAGGAAGATTTTGAAAGGTAATTTTAATTATATTGAAATATGCGATTAATAGTAATATAATTAAAAAGGTGAAGATAATGAGAGTATTTAAATATAAAAATATAAAATTAACTAAACAATATAATAAGGCAAATTTTGTTACACATTCTGGAACATTTCATGTAGA
>CALYAB010000049.1 GCA_944393395.1 uncultured Clostridia bacterium | reverse complement strand
AAATATTTGAATAATACGGGTAAATATGCTTTTGTAATTCCTACTACATATATTCCTAAAAAGAAAAAATATCAATCATATATTTATACTAATTTTGAATTACAAAGAATTTTTGACGTTATTGATAATAAAAAATTTAATTGTCGTTATAAAAATTGTTACATTGTTTATCCTGTACTTTTTAGAATATTGTATTGTTGTGGATTACGAATTTCAGAAGCACTACATCTTAAAGTTAAAGATGTAGATTTACAAAATGGCATTATTTATGTTTATGAATCCAAAAACAATACTGATAGATTAGTACCTATTTCAGAAGAATTAAAAAATATTTGTATTAAATATTTCAATAAACTACATTTATCTTCAGCTAGAAATGACTTTTTCTTTTTCACAAAAGATTCTCAAACTCAAATAGGTCAATCTGCTATTCATACTTCTTTTAGAAAAATTTTAGCTTTGGCAGGTATTGAAAAATCTAAACTAAATAATCCAAGGATACATGATTTTAGACATACTTTTGCTATTAACTGCTTAAAAAAGTTTATTAGCGAAAATAAAGATCTAAATGCATATTTGCCAATTTTAAAAACATATATGGGACATTCCAAATTTAAAAGTACAGAATATTATTTGAAACTTACCAATGATATGTTTCCAGATATTTTACTAAGGTTTAATTCATATATTGAAGATGCAATTCCTGATATAGGTGGTGAATGTTATGAAAAATAAATTATCGTACTATCTTCAAGCATACCTTAATGAATACCTACCTATACAAAGGAATTTTAGTAACCATACAGTATCATCATATAAATATACTTTTAATGCCTTTCTTAAATTTTGTATATCTGTCAAAAATATAAACATAAAGAATATTTCTTTAGATACTTTTAATAAAGATATAATAATTGAGTTTCTAGATTATTTAGAGTATAAGAAAAATAATTCTATTTCAACAAGAAATAATCGACTAAAAAATATAAAAGCTTTTTTAAAATTTGTATACCCAAATGAGTCTACTAGAGTTTTACAATTTCAAAATATTTTTGATATTCCACTTAAAAAAATATCAGAAAAACCAATGGAATATATGACTGTTGAAGTTCTTAAATTACTATTAAAACAACCTGTTTTAGACACAGTTATTGGTAGGCGTGATTTAACTATACTTGCAACTCTTTATGACACAGGAGCAAGAGTCTCTGAACTCATCAATCTTAAAGTTAGAGATATTAGATTTGATACTAATTCTACAACTGTAAAACTCACGGGTAAAGGTAATAAAACTAGAATTGTTCCAATTATAGGAAATACTTCAAACTTAATAAAGCAATATTTTTTAGAACATAATTTAAATGATAAATATGATGAATACATATTTGTTAATAAATCTAATTATCCTTTAACTAAAGTTGGAATTAAATATATTATTGAAAAATACAGAAGTATGGCAGAAAAAGAATCTCCTATCATTCCAAAGAATATTTTTCCACATATGTTTAGGCATTCAAAAGCTATGCATCTATTAGAAGCTGGTGTAAATTATGTATATATTAGAGATTTTCTTGGTCATAGCAATATAAAAACTACTGAAATTTATGCAAGAATCAGTATTGAGCAAAAGAAAAAGGTATTGGATTCAGTATATTCTGAAAGTGTACCTATAAACGAAATTTGTTCATGGAATAAGGATAAAGATTTATTAACATATTTAATGGAATTATAAGAAAAGAAATGTAAAGTTAGAATTTTTAAAACTCGGTTATTTCAATCATTTTTAAATTCAACTTTACATTTCTTTTAACTTTACATTCTAACCCAAATGTAATGCTTTACATTTGGGTTAGACATTCAAAGAATATCTTGAGCAAAGAAGGAGGTACAAGAAGATATGAGTTATGCTATTATAAGAAATGATAAATTAACAAGAGTGGATGCACAGGGATTGTATATTCACAATGATAGAAGGTCAAAAGGTCATTCTAACAAAGATATTGACCCTACAAGAACACATCTTAATTTCTGGTGTAAGAAAAATGAACTAACTTATATAAAAGAATTTGATAAAATGAAAAAGGAATACGATTTAAAAGGCACTATTAGAAGTAATAGTAATATCATGTGTGAAATGATGATTACTTCTGATAATGCTTTTTTTAATAAAATTGGTTTGGAAGAAACAAAAAGATATTTCAAAGAAAGTTATAAATTTGTATGTAACTATAATAATCTTGAAGAAAAATATATAGTATCTGCAACAGTACATTTAGATGAAACTACACCACATATGCATTTAGTTTATATACCAGTAGTTCATACAAAAGACAAAGAAGGAAAAGATATTGATAAAATATGTTGTAGAGATTTTTGGAAAGGCAGAGATAGTTACAGACAACTACAAAATGCTTTTCACAAATATATAACTTCAAAAGGCTTTGATTTAGAGCGAGGTTTACCAGTAGAAGAAACTGGAGCAAAACACGAAAAAATAGAAGATTTAAAGAATTTAACTAATTTTGAAAACACTAAAAAGGTTTTAGATACTATAAAACTAGAATTACCAGAAACACCAAATATAAATGATATTAAGTTAATAAAACTTAATAGAGAAAAAGTGGAAAATGAAATTATTAAGCCAAAAGATGATATGATAGAAAAACTATATAATGAAAAAGTTTCTTTACAAAAAGAATTATTAAAACAAGTCAATTTAGTTAATGAGGCTGAAAAATATCAAAAAGAAAGAGATTTTATACTCGCTGATAATAAAGAATTACACAATACTGTAGAACATTTAGAACACGAATATAAAAAGAAAAATAATACTCTTGATTTAAGATTCGAAAATAGAAAAAAAGAATTAGAGCAAGAATTTGAAAATAAGGAATTTGACATTGAATACAAATACAAAAGTAAAATTAGGTCGTTAGAAAAAGAGAATAGTCATCTTCACAAAATAGTAGATAAATTTTATGAAACAATCGAAAAATTCATTGACTGGGTTTGTGAAAAATTTGGTATTTCTGAAAGTGAATCTCTTATCCGTGATTTTCAAAAAGAAACTGACACTTTCATTGATCCAAAAAAGCAATTTAAACGCGAGAAAGATATGGTATATGATTACGATTTTGATAGATAATAAAAATTTAATCCAAAATGAAGTCTTAAATTTTGAACTTCATTTTGGATTATAATATTATATATAAATAATTCACCTTATATAGTTCATAGTTACTTTCCAATACAACTTATAAGTAATTTACATAAAAATCAAAATATAAGAAATTCTATTCTTCTCCATAAACATCTCTTGTATATATTTTCTCTTTGTATTTATTTAATCCTTTATTCCATCTATTTGCAATTATAATATTCGATTTTTCACAAAACACAGCAAAATTTTTAATTACTTCACAATTGTTAAATTTCATTTCTTTTATTAAAGGTTCATATATTAATATTTCAACTTTATTTCTTTTTAATAAATTGATAACATCCAAAACGGCACTATCTCTATAATTATCCGAATCACTTTTCATAGTTAATCTATATATACCAACAATCTTAGGCTTTTTATCTATAATTGTTTGGGCTATATAATGCTTTCTTGTTCGATTACTTTCTACAATAGCACTAATTAAATTTTCTGGAACATCCTTATAATTTACTTTTAATTGTTTTGTATCTTTAGGCAAACAATATCCTCCAAACCCAAAAGAAGGATTATTGTAATGATTTCCAATACGTGGGTCTAAACATATACCATCAATAATGTCTTTTGTATTTAATCCTTTAGTTTCTGCATAAGTATCTAATTCATTAAAATACGCAACGCGAAGAGCTAAATAAGTATTTGCAAATAATTTAACTGCTTCTGCTTCCGTTGAATCCATATATTTAATTATAACATCTTCTTTCAAGCAATTTTCTTTTAGTAGATTTGCAAATCTTTCTGCTCTTTCAGATTTTTCACCAACTATTATTCTTGATGGATATAAATTATCATATAATGCTTTTCCTTCTCTTAAAAATTCTGGTGAGAATATTATATTATCAATATTATATTTTTCTTTCATTGCTTTTATGAATCCTACTGGAATTGTACTTTTTACCACCATTGTTGTATCTATATTCATTGATTTTACTTTTTGAATTATATCTTCAACTGATGATGTATCAAAATAATCTTTTTCAGAATCATAACTAGTTGGTGTACTAATTATGATAAATTCTGCTCCTTCAAATGCTTCTTTATAATCTAATGTTGCTGTAAGATTTAAGTCTTTTTCTTCAAAATATTTTTCTATATATTCATCTTGTATAGGACTTATTCTTTTATTAATTTCTTCTACTTTTTTGGGTATCACATCTAGTGCATATACATTATTTTTTTGACTTAGTAGTGTGGATAAAGATAATCCAACATACCCTATTCCTACTACAGCTATTTTCATTTTTTCTCCCTATTTATAAATTTTGTTATTCTTACCTTCATAAGAATACTCATCTTTAATATTTATCCACTTTTTTTCATTTGCTGATTTTAATATACTTTCAATAATACAATCAATTTTTGTAGCAAAATGAAAATCAGTATCAGATTGAACTCCATTTTTTATATTATTCAATAATATTTGTGTATCTAATATTTTTAATTCTTCATACCCTTTACAAAACCATCCATTTTCATCTGAAATAACAATAGAATAACCATTGTTCCCTACTTTATAAATCATAATTTCATTCATACATTCCAAAGAAAATTTAATTGCTCCTTTAGTCAAATGTATTTCAAACTTCATATCTTGCTTACTACCTGGTGCTACACGATTTGATGCAATGTAACCCATAGCTCCATTTTTATATTCACAAATAAATTGAGCAATATCATCATTCTCAACTTCAATTATATTTCCTTTTAAATCTTTTCTTTTTTTATGAATTACATTAGTCATTCCACATACTGAAGTAATATCTCCAACTAAAAATTGCGAAACTGCTAAAATATTAATTGCTAAATCACAAAGAGATCCACCACTTGCATTTTTCTTAGACATTCTCCATTCAAATGGACTTTTTGGATCTACTAATCTATCATTATCATAACTTCCACGAAAGCAAACAAATTCTCCTAATTCACCTGAATCAATTATTTTTTTAGCATATACGATGGCTGGAATACGTATAATATTATAACAACAATTTGCAATTATTCCTTTTTCTTTTTCTAACCATAATAGTTTTTCAGATTCATCACTATTTAAGCCTAAAGGTTTTTCACAACTAATGTGTTTTCCATATTTTATAGCTTCCGAAACAATTTCATAGTGAATATTATTGGGTACACAAACGCACACAAGGTCTACATCTTTCGCTGATATTGCTTTACGCCAATTTGTTTCTACTCTTTCAAAACCATACTCCTTTGCTAATTCCTTTGCTAAATTTTCATTACTATCACATACAACTTGAAGTTTTACACTATTGTGAGATTTGTAAGCTAATGCATATTTTCTACCTATAAACCCTGCACCAATTAAGCATACTCTTATTTTATCTTTCATTTTACCTTAATCCCTTTCCATATCATTATAAATATTATTTTCCTTTTTAGTTTTAAAAGATTTTTCAGTTTCTTTTATAAAAAAAGGATGATTAAGCAATTCCTCTGATGTAATTCGATTACTTTTATTAAAATCCAGCAATGAGCATAATAAATCAAAACATTCATCAGAAATTCCATTTTTTCTTTTTAAATATTGTGGTGCAGTCTTGAGTGCATCTTTAGTTCTATTATTATAATATGCTGTTTTTTCTGTGTAGTTATCCCAAGATTCTTCAATTATTTTACCAAAGAAATTATATCCCCCAAATGGACATCTTCCTAATACTAATTCCCATAAAATCACACCTACTGTAAACATCTCTGACTTATCATCATATGTATCATCATCAAAAATGATTTCAGGAGCTTGATAACCATTATATCGAAAACATGCTTTTGTTTCTTCATTCATTGGTTGCATATCATCAAAATCTATAATTACAGCACTAATTTTTTTATTATCTTTAGTAAGCATGATATTTCCTGGATGTAAATCTCGATGAACATATCCATTTTCATGAATTACATTTAATCCCTTCAATATATCATATAAAATCATTTTTGCTTGTTCTTCTGTTAGTTTAATATTATTTTTTATTAAAGATTCCAAACTACACATATTCAAATATCTTAAAATATGTCCTACATATTTACCCGATTGTGATACACCTGATTTTAACGGCACACAAAGATTCTCACATGATTTAAAGCTCTCTGGAATATCCATTAAATCAATTTTTGTACTAACCTTTAGACAAAAGTTATCAGAAATTTTCCAGACTTTTCCTGTATACCCTTCGCCAATTAAACAACTTTCAATATTATTTTCTATTCCCAACTTCATTAATATTTTTCTAACAAAAGACTCTTCTTCTTTACAAATTTCCAATTCTCTCATTCCTTACAAACTACTATTTATTTTGCTTAATATATTTTTTCTGTCTTCTGTATTTAAAATATAATTTTCATTAGATTTTGGCAAATATTTGATAATATATTCCATTGACTTTTCAGCTATTCTTTTATTTAATCCACAACGACATTTATCTTGAATATCAGCACGTCCAAAACGAGTTAATTTATCATATACACAACTACCTCCACAAACACGATATGCAATACACTTACAACAAGCTTCATTATAAAATGGTGATGTTTTTTTATACTCATGAATACATTTAGGTAATTTATCTATATTGTCGTAAAACATTTCTGATTTAGTAATTGGTCCTTCACAAATTCCAAATTTTTTATTTTTGCATGCTACTATACGTTTACCACAAGCTTTACATTCATACGGAATTGCATATCCTTTGATAAATGCATCCATTTTTTGTTTTACTTGAACTAAATTTATTCCATTTTTGTGAAGTATATCAAATGCTTCTATCATTTTTTTATGTGTTTCATCAAAAGATGAAATTTTCATTGCGAAATTATTTTCATCTCCATGTGGTAAACAAAGGCCAAAACTATTAGGCTTTTGTTCTATAACCCATTCAATTAATTTATCAAAATGTTTTTCATTATGTGGTCCTATAACAGCTGAAATTCCAGTTTTACAACCAGCCTCTTTTAAATTTTTATATCCACGAATAGCTTGTCTATATGTTCCTTCTTGATTAATATTTATTCTTGCTCTATTATGAAATTCTTCTGGTCCATCCATTGATACAATTACTTCTACTTGATTCTTAGCTAAAAAACTGGCAATTTCTTTTGTACAAAGTGATCCATTAATTACCATTGAAAATTGAATATTTTTATCAAACTCATGAACATATTCAATGGCAAATTTTATTCCATTTATATTTAAAAGTGGCTCTCCTCCGAAAAAACACAATACTTTTAGGTTCCTTTGCGACAGAATAAAACGTATCTATAGCATTTTTTATATCTTCTATCGTCATATTAACAATCTCTGATGTTTTCTTCTGTCTACAATATTTACATCGAAAATTGCAACTTTCAGAAACTGCTAAATATAATTGTTCATAATTCACTTCATCCAAATCAATAAAAGTATCATTAGCTAATTCAAAAAACTGTTTTCCCAAATCTCCGATTTTTTTAGCTATTGCTAATTTCCCATTAATATTATTATAGTAAAGTTTATTTTCTTCTTTCTCTAGAACAAAAATATATTGATTATTTGTTTTTATATACTTCATATTTTCTCTCCTCGTATTGTTCTGTTATACTATTAATAATTTCAGATATCTCTATTACACCATTATCATCAAATAGATTAATTTTATTTGATATATATTTATCTTCTAATTTATTTGCTACATATTCCTTAAAATTTGTTATATCCCTTTCATTTTTTGATAAATTATAAATTTGTTCATAGATATATTTTACTGTTTCTTCCTCTGGTTTATCTTTAAATGTTTTTATTTGTTTCATACTTAAATTACTACTATTCCATCTTAAAACTTTTACATTCCTACAAGTTTTCTCTGCAATTTCTATATTATAAAATTGACTTAAATTCTGTGGAGGCAATATTATCGTTTTAATATCCATTCCACACGTTTCATAAATAGTAGTTAATCCTGGTGATGTTATAAAAAGTTCCGCATTCGATACTTTATTCAAAAATTCTTCATGAGAATATGTGATACTTAAAAGTGTTGGAAATAAAGTATTGGCTAGCTTTACAACATTAGAACCACCTGTTATAATAATATCTTTTTTTGATAGCACTTGTAATAATGCCTTCATCACAACTTCAAAATATTCTCTTCCTTCTCCATAAGGTGAATGAAGACCTCCAAAATTTATGACAATTCCACTTTTATTTTGTTGGTTTATTTTTCCCATCGTTATAGGATTAACCCATACAAATTTTTTAACACTTTTCAATACAGGATTCATTTTATATTCTGGATATTTTTGTGCGCAATAATAATCTACATTATATGGAATAAGATCAGATTTTGTCCACATAAAAGGCAAACTATCCACATATATAACCTTTATCCCTACTTTTTTTAAAAATATTGCCATCTCTGGATCTAATACATCAATAGCATATTTAATATTATATTTTTTTATAAATTCTTCAAGAATTTTTTCATTTTTGGTCCAACAAACATCTATAAATGGATTTTCTTTATAAATTGATAAATCAAGTTTATCACCACAAGCATACCATTCATATTTTTTATTATAATTTATAATTGAACAAAGTTTTCCATTAGGACCAAGTCCAAAACCAACCGCACAAGCTAATATCTTCATAACATCTCCTAAAAATTAAAAATATTTTCATCAATTTTTTCTGGAAAATCAGCACAAAAAGCATTTAATGGCTCACATCCTTCACAAAATTCATGTCCATGCTTAAAATACCAATTAATTTCATCCGTACTATTTTCAAAAGAATTTTTTCTATGTGGTATACAGTTACAAGGATGAAAACTTTTCGTAAACGGATTATAAAAAGTAACCATATTGGTAATATTGCAATCACCATTAGGTCTAATAAAGCTATTTCCTTTCCAAAATTGTTTTATATCTTTACCTGCCCACTCTGCTGAATATCCCATTAGTTCCACATTACAGTCTTTTATAGCATTTTGAAATTTCATATATTCTCGTTTAAAATCTTCAAATTCCATTAAATCGCACCATTTATGTTGTTCTAATTTTATTGGAATTATAGGCCATTGCTTTATACAATTCTCATCAAGCCATCGTACCATATTAGGAATATCTGTTATATTTTTTTCACTAACAACAGTGTTCACACGTGTAAGTAAAGATGGATAATTGTTTTTTATTATTTTTAAAGTTTTGTCAATTTTTTCAAATAGCCTTTCAACTCCTCTTAACGAATTATGTAATTCTGCTGTACTTCCATCAACACTAATAACAATTTGATCAAGTCCATTTTTTACTAATGTATCTATTTTTTTATCTAAAATCAAACCATTAGTTATAAGTGAAGTCTTTATTCCTTTTGAATGACACTTAGAAACATATTCTGGTAATTTTCTACAAAGTAGTGGCTCTCCTCCTGTAAATCTAACCATTTTAATTTTTCCGAGCTTGTTTAACACTTCATCAAATTGTTCATCTTTAATTTCCATTTTATCATTTTTCCAAAAATCACACATAAAACAACGAGCATTACAATATTGGTTTACTCGAAGGTACAAAATTTTCATATTTTCCACTTTATTTTTCAACTCCATCTATCAACATCTTATAATAATTTAATATATTTTCAATATCAGGCAAAGCTTCTTTTTCTTCATTTTCAAAAAATATCACTTTACCTGGTGTAATGTTATTAATATTTGCAACTAATGGTGTGTAATTTTGATTTTTATTTAAAACAACTACCATTGTTTTTCCCATAGCACTCATCCATCCTAATTCAACTGCTACTCCCATAGAATCATCTGGAATAGCAATAATAAAATCAGCATTTTTTGCCTCCTCAAAATCCATCAAACAAGAGTAATTTTTTAGTGGTTTAGCTCCATATTCTTCTCTTTTTAATGCTAAAAAAACTGTATCAGCATACTTACCACACAAATCATATAATTCCTCTATAAAGTTCTTAAAATTCTCATTTATAAATTTAGTTCCATCTATAAATTTTATAAACGGACATGCAATAAATATTTTTTTCATATATTCCTCACTATTCTTCGCATTTTTTTCGAATTATTTTTTCTACTTTATTTAAAACATTTTTATCTAATATATCATTATACCAAACAATTTCAGTATTAGTTATATCATTCAAACCAGAGATTAAAGGAGTATATCTTTGGTTACAATCAAGTATTAATATAATTTTTTTATTCATACAACTTGCCCAACCAAGTTCCACTCCTGTACCTTTTGAATCTTCTGGAATTGCAACAACCATATTTGTTGTTTTCATTTCTTCGAAATCAAGCTCTGTGCATTTATCTTTCATTAATTTTTTTCCATACTCTTCTCTTCGTAAAGCAAGAAAGACTTTATCAGCATATTTTTGACAAATATTATATAAATTTTCAATAAATATTTTTAATTCATTGTTAATAAATTTATCATTATTTATATATTTTGATATTGGACATGCAATAAATATTTTTTCCATATAATACTTTTTCCCCCTTATTTTTTTGAAACCAAAAATTCTAGTACTTTTTGTGCACGTATCCCATCTTCAAACGTAGCTATATTACCTTTATTCCCGTTAGATATAGCTTTTATCCATTCAATATCTTGTCTTAATATAGAATCTGTAAAATCAAAAAAGCCATCTGTTTTTTCTCTTTTTACAAATTGATATGTATTTAATTTTTTTTCTTTTTCTATAGAATATAAATTTTCTTGTCGCGAATCATATAAAAATTTTCCATTTTCTCCTGTAATTTCAAAAGCAAATCTAACTTTCTTATCATCTTTTAATCTTGAAGCACATAATTCAAACCAAATTCCACTTTCTAATTTACCACTTACACTGGTATCATAATCCCAATCATCTATATATTTTTGTTTTATTTTACAAGTAGATAATTTTATTTCTTCATTGCATATATAATATATAAAATCAATAAGATGAATTCCTAAATCCGCTAAGACACCGTTCTCTTTAGTATGCCAGTCATTTCTAAAAAGTCTTTTTATTTCTATATGAATATCTTTTATTTTCCCTATTTCATTATTTCTTTTTAAAATTTCTGTTATTTCAAAAAAACGGTAATTAAATCCTATTGAACATATTAAATTTTTTTCTTTCGACATATCAAACATTTCTATAGCTTCCCCAATTTGAATTGCCATTGGTTTTTCACATAAAACATGTTTTCCTCTCTTGATTGCCTCTATTACTAAATTATAATGTGTAAACGTTGGTGTAGCAACAATAACCGCATCCACATTGTTGAATAATTCTTCAATGGTATTCGTCGCCTTACAATTATTATTTTTTTCAAATTCTTCAGCAATATTAGGTGTAATATCATAAACATAATATTCTATATCCGATTTCAAACTTTCCATTATTTTTGAATGTATTTGACCTACAAATCCCAATCCAATTATTCCTATTTTCATATTTACCTCTATATCTATTATCTAACTTTTATTTCATCAACTCAATTTTTGTCCCATTGGGCAAAACAAACCAATTTTCTCTATAAGTATCCATTTTACATCCATTTAACAAAGCTATCTTAATCGTTTCTTCAATATTATTTGTCTCAATTGCAATGTGATCAACATTCGTTCCTAATTGTATATCATCAACTTCCTTTAGTTGAATTCCTTCATAAAACCAAAGTTGTCTTGTTGGAATTTGACCATTTTCTCTTTCCACTGTCATTCCTAATTGTTCAAAGATTTTTTTATATCTTTCAAATTCTGTTGTTGCTATTGCAACATGATGAAGTTTACTCATTATTGACCTCCTCATATGATAATCATATACTCTATACTTATTTTTTAACTTTTATATTTTTGTATATTATGCATTTATCCACTTTTCAATATAGTCTTTTGAAATGTTTAAATCTCCTCTTCCAACTCCAATATTAATATCTGGTTTCTTATGTCCATGATAATCACTTCCACCACTAATAAATAAATTATTATTTTTAGCATATTCCACCAAAATTTCCATTTTTTCCTCATCAGCAGATGGGTGAAAGCATTCTATTCCATCTAGTTCACTTTCATTTCGAAGTTCATTTATAAAATCTATTGTATTATCAAGTCTATATTCAAATGGATGTGCTAAGAAAGCTAATCCTCCCGCTTGATGAATTATATTTACCACATCTTTATATAAAGGTTTAAGTTTATTATCTGAACCTGTATAATATTCACTCTCTGGATTCATCAATCCTTTTCTTATAAAAATATTTAAAGATTCTACAAATTCTCCAAGAATTTCATAATTTTCCTTATGATTCATCAATTCTTTATAAATATAAATTGTTATATAATCTGTCAACGGAATATTTTGTGGTATTTTACTTTCATCATAGATAAGTCCTTTTTTATCACATACATTCAACAATTTTCTCTTTGATTTTTCTTGTTGTTCTTTTAATATATCTTCTGAAAAGAATTTTTGAGACCATTTCTCTATCATCTCAAATTCTTTTATATTATAGCCTAAAACTTCTATCTTTTTATTTTTAAATGTTGCATTCATTTCAACACCCTTTATTATATTCCCTGTAAACAAATTTTTATTTAATGCTTCATCTTCATATTGTTTACATGTATTGTGATCAGTTATTGATATGTATTCCA
Organism: uncultured Clostridia bacterium; assembly: GCA_944393395.1. Taxonomy (GTDB): domain Bacteria; phylum Bacillota; class Clostridia; order TANB77; family CAG-508; genus CAG-269. The sequence goes on along the minus strand of CALYAB010000049.1, from coordinate 273 downwards.
ACTTTTTTTCTTCACACATTTTTAGTATTTCCTCTACTGTTTTATCTCCATCTGAATATTTTGTATGAATATGCATATCTATCATATTTTATCCTCCTTAAATATTTCATTATTACATAGAAAGTATTCTAAAATTTTAATAATTATACCATATATTTCCACATTTTTCAACAATATATTAATATATTCTTTTAGTTCTTTAAGTTTAAAAGTAAATTCTAGTTTTGGCTCAAAACTAGAATTTAGTCTTGGAACGAAATTCTACCTATCTAG
>CALYAB010000048.1 GCA_944393395.1 uncultured Clostridia bacterium | reverse complement strand
ACAACACTTGGAATATCTTTTTCTTCGATATTTCTAATTATAATATTTTCCATAATCTCACCTACAACTTACTATTTTTGATTAAATTATAATTATTTAGTTATACTCTTTCAATTTTGCTTATACTTACAGGTATATAATCAACCACATCACAAGAAACACATATATGATTTTTCTTATCAAATTTTCTATCTAGTGGTTTATCATGTATATGTCCAAAAATATTAATTTGATTTTCTTCAACTTCTTCAATTGGTGCATGTGTTAATAATAAATTATATTTGCATGATTAAAATGTGTATCAGCTATAAAATATATCATAACTTCTCTCCTAAACTTTTTATATATTTTAATACACTCATTATTGCATCATCTACTGTTATGTCTAACCAATTATTTTTAGGATTACTTAAATGATTACGATAAGCATTCGAGTTAAATGTCATTTGTAGTCTATTAACAACATCTTCAATATTATTTTCTCTCATTGTCTTATCTTTAAAATAAGTATATTAAAACAATTCATTAATTTTTCTTTGTCTAACTCTGTTTTACTTATTAAATAATAAAAATCAAATAAATCTCTATATATTTTTGCATGTAAAATTTAACACCACCAAAACGCAATTATTTTTCAACATATTGCTCAACCCTCATATGAAGATGATATTTATCTCTTAATTCAGCTATTTCTTTCATCATTGGAGATTTATGATGTTCATCTAAAGCCTCTTGATTTTCCCATCTATCTATTAATAGGACTGTTTCTGGATCATTCATTGGGAAGAAATATTCATATTTTTGATTACCTTTTTCAGCTCTTACTCTATCTACTACTCCTTTTTCTACCATTTCTTCTGCAAATTTTCTTGCACTTCCATTTTCTCCTGTATAATAAATATTAATTGTTAAACTCATAATAACTCCTCCTTAATATATTTGTGAAGTACTGCCAAGCACTCTTCACATGGGTGCATCGAAATCTTTGATTTCATCAATGCATTTTTTTCTTATAATGCACCTACAACCTTATGTGTTTTATTTACTGCCATCTCATCTGTCTTACTTCTTAAAGTATCTGCTAACCAAATAGAACAAGATAGTCTACCTCCTGTTAATTTTCGTTTATATTCTCCTTAAAATCCTATTTCAGATAGCCATTCATTTACTTCACTTTGTGAACTTTCTACATTATTATCTCTTATTGATAATCCTTCTGTTACAGTTGCATTTGGTTCTTCATCTGCTATATTGCTTGGTGTTCCTGATAATCCTGAACCTCCACTTGTAGTAAATGGTGCTATTGTTTTTCCTGCTAAATCATATTCATCTAAAAATGTATATAATGCCATTGGCATATCTCCCCACCAAATTGGGTATCCTAAAAAGATAGTGTCATAATCTTCTATGTTATCTATTTGTGTACTCAATAGCGGTCTAGCATTTTCATTTTGTTCATTTTGTGCTATATCTAATAAATCATTATAATTATCAGTATATGGTTCTTCAGTTTCTAACTTAACTATATCTCCACCTACTGCTTCATGTATGAAATTTGCAACAGTTTCTGTATTTCCTGTGTGTGAGAAATATACAACTAATACATTTTCACTTCCGCTTTCTTGATTATTTTGATTTTCTTCTGTATTTGTTTGATTTTCATTGTTTGCAACTTGTCCTATTTCTTGATTTTGTTCTTGACTTTCACTACTTGCTTGATTTTGTACTGTATTTGCATTTTTATTGTTTCCTGCTAAAATAATACCAACAACTATTCCAATTACCACGATTACTAATATAATAGCTACTAAAGCTAATACTTTTTTATTCATATTTTTCACTTTTCTTTCTTAAATCTCAAATCTGGTTGGAAAAGAATTAAATTTTGACTAGAAAAACTGGTTTAAAATTTATGAGGCGTACTCTGTGTACGTTGATTAAATTTTAAACGAAGTTTGACCACGTCAAAATTGTAATTATTTTTCAACCTAATCTAATCTTAAACAATCCCCAAGAGTATCTCCTGTTCTTAAATATGTGTAATTTGGAAATTCAAATAATACCGGGCTAAATTTTGTATAATCTATTTTTCCATTTTCATCTAAATTTTCCTCTTGTACATAAGTATTTGCAATTGTCATAATAAAATTATCAAAATTATCTGTCTTATAATTATCTTCTACTTTACATTCCATAACAACTGGTGCATTATTTATGATTGGTGCTCCTGCTTCTCCTACGCGATATTCAAATACATCTGATTTATCTTGCTTACTTCCACTTACACTACCTACATAATCTGCCTTTTTTAACATTTCTTCACTTACTATATTAATAGATAATGTTTTTGTATCTTTAATTCCTTTATTTGTATAATGTGTTTTTACTAAACTTACCATTACTCTATCATGACCTATAATTCCACTATGTCCTACTAATATCCAATTTGGTTTTCCATCTACCATTGTTCCTACTACAAGTAATGGCATTGGGTATAATGCTAATTTTGAACCTATATTTTTTTGCATTTTTATTCCTCCTATCCTAATTTATTATATTCTTCATCTGATACTGGCTCACACCATTCATTTGAAGTTTCTTCTCCTGGTACTTCGATTGCGATATGTGAAAACCAAGAATCTTTTTTAGCTCCATGCCAATGTTTTACATTTGCAGGAATTACAATAACTTTTCCTGGCTCTAAACTTACTGCTTCTTTTCCTTCTTCTTGATACCAACCATATCCTGCTGTACAAATTAATATTTGTCCTCCATTTTTACTTGCATGATGAATATGCCAATTATTTCTACATCCTGGTTCAAATGTTACATTTGCTAAAAATAATGAGCTATTACTATCTACTAATGGATTTAGATAACTTTTTCCTATAAAATATTGTGCATATGCATCATTTGATTTTCCCTTTCCAAATACATTTACATTTTCAAATTCTTTTTCATCCATAAATCTTTCTCTCCTTTTTCATATTTATAATTTTAATCATTTATTGGTGATAATTCTTTTAATTTTTTCGTAGATACTCCACCAATATTATATATCCTTATATTTTTCTAATCAGGTATTACTTCATTAATACAGCTAAGAGCATTTAAGCTTCTTGGATATCCTATATAAGGAAGAAGTGCTGTTACTGTATTTATTAATGTTTGTTTATCATTTCCAACATTTACATTTCCTGCTATATGTCCTTTTACTTGTGGCTCACAACCTCCTTGTGAAATTAATATAGAAAATGTAATTAATTCTCTTGTTTTTACATCTAATCCATTTCTTGTATAATAATCTCCAAAACAGTTATCAGATAAGAATTTTTGAATATGGACTTGATTTTCTGGAGAATTTTCATAATTTTTATCTATTACATCTCCAAATATTGATTTTTGTACTTCTAATCCCTTGTCAAAACGATTTTCTAAAGTTGTTGTTCCTTGTTTTTCTAGTGGTAGTTTAATTCCTCTTTCTTCAAATATTTTATTTGTTGATTCTAACAAGTCTAATACTTTTAAAATTCCTACATAAGGAACTGCTTGATATAATATTTCTTTAATTTCTATTGGAGTTACTCCAACATTTAATGCTGCTTTTACAAATGTTTCATATCTTTTAGGTGTTTGTGTGGCTATTGTTGCAGATATTATAACCATTTGTCTTGTTTTTTCATCTAAATGGTCATACTCTTGCGCCTCATCTAAACTAAAATTTGAGATAATTTCCATTAATTCCTCATCATTATTGTCCTTTAAATTTCCTTCTGGAAATAATTTCTTGTGATTTTTCATTGCTTTTTCTGTAATATCCATAACTTTTTTCTCCTTCCTAATTTTTAACTTTTATATTCTTTACTTTTCTTACAAAAGAAAAAATAACATAAATAACAAGTGCTATTGTAATTAATACTAATAAATATTTTAAGTAGAATAACAGCGGACTTTGTTCATAATTGAAAAACTTAAAGTCATTCATTAAAAACATAATAAGCATCTTTATAGAAGTGGTCTGGTATCATTCCAACTGTTCCACAGCCTTTTCCTACAATCATACCTTCATCTTTGTAATTCATATAGTTTACTAATTTCTTATAATGTACAATCAATGGTTCTACTGTTGAATCATCTGTATTCCAGCAAGTCATAATATATCTTTAGTTCCTCTTATAAATTCATCAACTAATGTGTTTGATGTTCCGTGTAAATTATAACTTCCTGTAAGTATTACTATTTTCATCATTTATACCTCCGTTTTAATTATAATTTTATATATCTATTGTGGTTGGAAAAGAATTAAATTTTGGCTAGGAAAATGAGTTTAAAATTTATGAAGCATACTTTTTGTATGTTGATTAAATTTTAAATGAAGTTTGACGACGCCAAAATTGTAATTATTTTTCAAACACCTAATAATTTTAATATTCCTTTATAAGCAAGTTCATATATTGTCATATATTCAAATGGAACTTCTGCTTTTTCCATTGCCTCTTTTTGTTTGTCTGTTACAAATGTATAGGGATATATTCCATACATAAAAGGAAAAAATGAAAATAAGAATTCTTCTTTTTCCTTCTCTTTCATAGTAGAAAATTTATCAAGACATTTCTTTACAGTTTTGATTGCATCTCCATAAGCTTTTTTAAATTCTATTAATACTTCCATCCTACTGTTTTCTTCCATATCATACATATTCATTGATAATAATTTTAATAGTGTTGGTCTTTTTTCAATAGTGTGTGCTAAGGCTCTTGCAAATTCTTCTTTTGATAATTTTTCATGTTTATCATACATTTTATTAAGATCATCAATCCACATCTCATATTCTCTTTGAAAAAGTGCTAAAAATATTTCTTCCTTTGTTTGAAAATAGTTATATATTGATGTACGAGAAAATGAAGTTTCCTCTCCTATATGTTTTATTGTTATATCTTTAAAATTCTCTTTTTTATAAAGTTTTTTACAAGCTTTTATTATTTCTTCTTTTCTAATATCTGTTATTCCCTTTGTCATTTTTTCATCTCCATTCTTTTTATTTTTCTGACACTATGTCAGTATAATTATTATATATCACTTTTCTGACACTGTGTCAATAGTTTTCAAAAAATTATTGTAACTATTCAGTTTAGTAAATAATATAATCCCAAATCATTGTAATTATAATATTTTTATCACTTAGAATAGTTACAAATATTTTAACAACTTATTATTTTAAATTCTCTTTGAAAAATTCTTCCATTTTATCAAAAGGAATGATATCTACTTTGTCATACAAATCAGTATGAACTGCATCTGGAATAATCATTAATTCTTTATTGTCTTTATAATTACTATTTTCTGTCATGTATTTAAAGGCATCTTTACTCATGTAACAAGAATGTGCTTTTTCTCCATGTATTACTAAAACGGCACTTCTAATTTCATTTGTATAATGCAAAATTGGTTGATTTAAAAATGACATAGTTCCTGTTACATTCCATCCATCATTTGAATTTAAAGACCTTTTATGATATCCACGATTTGTTTTATAGTAATCATAATAATCTTTTATGAAGAATGGTGCATCTTCTGGTAGTGGATCAACTACTCCACCTGCTCTTTTATATGTCCCTGTCTTGTAATCTTCTGTTCTTTGTGTGTTACAAGATAAAAGCCGATTTTTCCTATACAATAAAAAATAATTATTTAATTTATGGAGGTATAGTATGGAGCTTAGAGTTTTAAATTATTTTCTAACAGTGGCAAGAGAACGAAATATTTCAAATGCAGCAAGAACTTTACATATTACACAACCAACACTTTCAAGACAACTAAAAGATTTAGAAGATGAACTTGGTAAGCCACTTTTTTTAAGAGGTAAAAGAAAAATAACTTTAACAGAAGAAGGTATATTTCTTAGAAAAAGAGCAGAAGAAATTATTGATCTTGTAAAAAAGACAGAAAAAGAAATTTCACTTTCAAGCGAGATTATAGGTGGAGATATTTATATTGGTACTGGAGAATCTGATTCTATTAGAATTATTGCAGACATTATACAAAAACTTCAAAAAAAATATCCAGATATACATTATCATATCTCTAGTGATGATAGTCTTGATGTAATAGAAAATTTGGATAAGGGACTTATTGATTTTGGTATTTTAATTGGTAATATTGATAAAGCAAAATATAATTATATAACTCTACCTGTAAAAGATGTTTGGGGAGTTTTAATGAGAAAAGATTCCACTCTTGCTAAAAATGATTTTGTTACTCCTAAAGATTTAAAAGATAAACCACTTATTGTTTCAAGACAAATTGATGCAAATACTAATATTTCCAAATGGTTTAAATCTGATTTAAATTATTTGAATGTTATCGCTACTTACAATTTAGTATATAATGCATCTATTTTGGTAGATAAAGGGTTAGGATATGCTCTTATTTTAGATAAATTAGTAAATGTTACCGATACTACTAAACTTTGTTTTAAACCGCTTTCTCCTAAATTAGATTTAGAAATAAATATTGTTTGGAAAAAATATCAAGTTTTTTCTAAGGCTTCTCAAAAATTTTTAGATGAATTGCAAAAAGAAATAGATGCAAGTGTTTAATACCTTGTATCTATTTTTTTCTATTTAGTTAATCCAATTTTTAATACATCATTTTTCTTTTCTGCAACTTTTATAAGTGATTGTTTTAACCTATCTACTTCGTCAGATATAATTAAACTTTAATTCTGAAAATTTTGCATAATTCTCTTTTGATTTTATTTCTGAAACTTTTTCTTCAAGAGGCGTGTTTTCTATTGCTTCTTTATACATATTGTAACCATTACCTATGAATAATAGAACTATACTCATTCCAATTAATAATAAGAAAATTAATACTTTAAATAACTTTTTCATTTTACCACCTCATTTCTCTTTCCATATCTTGCTACTTTCATTTTTTATATCTCTGACTAACTTTTGGTATCATATTATTCTTTATTATTCAATATTCATTGCTGTTTTAACATCATTTGGTAATTCTTCTTGTTGTACTTCTCTCCAATCAATAACACCTCTTATAGACATGACATCTAATTCCAAATAAGCACCTTCTCTTAACTCTCTACTTGTTTTAAATTGAATTTCTTTTTCCTTTCCATTTTTGGTATATGCCGTTAATATATATTGATATTGCATATCCTCATTACCAGATAATTCTTCAATTTTTGTATTATCTATTTGTGTATAATACTGCGTTTTATGGACAAACAAAAAATAATACGCTCCTATCATTAAACCTATAACAATGATTACTGCAATAATCATCGGAATTCTTTCTTTAAAATCTTCCATTTTTTCCTCACACTCTCCTTCCTTTTCTGATTGAAAAAGAATTGTCGTTTTGGCTAGACAAATGAACGAGAAAACCGGAAGCGTACTATGTGTACGCTGAGGATTTTCGAAGCGAAATTTAACAACGCCAAAACGCAATTATTTTTCAATCCTCCTCTTTAATGATGTTCTTACTTCCTATATATGTCGCTAAGAAATACAATCCATATATCACACCAATAATCACCGCTGTCACAATAACGGAAGGTAATAATTCTTTTGGAGACGCTAGTGTAGCAAGCATTGATAATATAAATTTAATTCCAAATATAGAATGTATAATGGCTAAGACTAGTGGTAACATGAAAAATATGAATATTTGCCTAAATAGAGCCTTATTTATCATTTTTTCATCACAACCAATTTTTCTCAATATCATATATCTTTGTTTGTTATCAGAGCTTTCTGTTAATTGTTTTAATGCTAAAATAGCAGAACTTGCAATTAAGAAGATGACACCTAAATAAATTGCAATAAATATGATAATGGTTGCTAATCCTTTACTTGCTTCTATTATACTAATCTTTGTCATACCTTCTAGTTCTATCCCTTTTTCATTTAAATTATTTTCCAATGTACTACCATTTTCTCCTGTAAGTACTTTCTCCATTTCTTCTTTTTTCTCATCTGTTTCGGCATTATAATTTGCTACTAAAAATTGTTCTTCTTTCCATTCTTCTTTTAATTCAAAACTATCTGGAACTAATATAATTCCTGTGTTTACATGACTTGCAGACATTTCTATAAAGCCACTTTTGCATTCATCATATTTAGCATGTAAGGTTTTTCCCCCTATTTCTATCGTTGAATTTTCTTTTAATGCTTGATTTCTTAATTCTGTCATGTTATCAAAATCACAAAGCACAATATATTCATCATTATTTAAGCTATATTGTTCTTCCCCATAGAGTTTTGCAATTTTATTATAATCAGATACTTTTATAACTTCTTCTGGTGTATCATACATAAGCATTGAAAATTGTGCTTTTGCTGTTTCATAATAATTTCCTAGACTATATTTTAAAGTCCATTCTGGAATTGCATATATTGGAATTTCTACAATATCTTTTAATTGATTAATATCATAACCATTAGTTTCTAGTGTGTAGGTGATTGGATGTTTTGAATCTTCAATTTGTTCTTCAGTAGGATATATTATCTTACCTGTATAAGAATCTTCATAACTTTCTGGTAAGTTTGCTATTTTATATAAATTAACATCTACTGGTGTCATTTCTTCTAATTCCGAATCTAATGTTGTTTGAATAGATAAACTACTAGACAATACACTGATTGTCATAAATAACATTAAACATATTACAGTCATTGACACAACTGTTGTATTAATCTTATTGTTCAATTGTCTTAATACAAACATATTGGTCCCTTTTAGATATATATTTTTTCTCATTTGAATAATTCTTAATATAAATCCTGATAAAGACCAAAATACACCTATCGTTCCAACAATTCCCATTAAAATTGGTACTAGCATTTTTTCTTCTGTATTTAATTCATAAATCCCTCCTGTAACGATATAATATGCATACCCTAATAATCCTGCTGAAATTAAAAATACTAGTATAGAAATAATTGGATTTTTAATTTTGACTTTCTCATTTTTTCTAACAGCTGTTAACAAATTGATTAATTTATATCTTGAAATGGTAAATGTGTTAAATATCATAACGGCTAAATACATAACTGCAAAATAAATACATGTTTTGATACAAGCATCTTTTGAAAATACAAAGGTAAATTCACTCATATCTGCTTCAAAAAGTTTTGCCACTAATATAGACATAAATTGAGAACCAAATACACCTATAAAAATACCAACAATTAAGGAAATAATCCCTACTAGTATGGTCTCTATTAATATAATTTGTGATATTTGCCTTCTTCCCATTCCTAATGTCATATAAATCCCAAATTCTCTTTTTCTTCTATTTATCAAAAAGTTATTAGCATAGACAATTAAAAATCCAAGGATAATGGCAATAAATACAGACACCATTCCAAGCATACTAATCATGAGCTTTATCATATCTCTTGTAGACTGTGAAACTTCGAGCATTGCCTGTTGACTATCTAAAGAGTTAAACATATAAAAGATGGCAACACCTAATACCAATGTTAAAAAATATATGGCATAATCTTTAAAACTCTTTTTCATATTTTTGATAGATAATTTAAATAACATCGTTCAAATCACCTCCAAGAAGTGTTTGTACTTCGATGATTTTTTCAAAGAATTGTTTTCTTGTATCTTCTCCTTTTATTAATTCATTGAATATTTTACCATCTTTTATAAATATAATTCTTTCTGCATAACTAGCTGTGAAAGCATCATGAGTTACCATTAAAATTGTTGCACCTAAATTTTTGTTTAAATGTTCAAATGTTTCTAGTAACTGTCTTGCCGATTTACTGTCTAATGCCCCAGTAGGCTCATCTGCTAAAACCATTTTAGGATTTGTTATTATTGCTCTGCTACTGGCTACTCTTTGTTTTTGTCCTCCTGATATTTGATAAGGATATTTATTTAATATATTTGAAATTTCTAATTTTTCAGCTACCTCTTTTACTTTTTTATCTATTTCGTGAGGTTTTACTTTTTGAATTGTTAGTGCTAGTGCAATATTTTCATAGGTTGTTAAAGTATCTAAAAGGTTAAAATCTTGAAATATAAATCCTAATTCTTCTCTTCTGAATTTATTTAGTTTATTACCTTTTAGTTTTGTTATATCCTGGTTATTTATAATAATCTTTCCAGCTGTTACTCTGTCTATTGTTGAAATACAATTTAGCAAAGTTGTTTTACCTGATCCAGATGCTCCCATTATTCCAACAAATTCACCTTCTTCTACATTAAAACTAATACCATCAATCGCTTTCGTTAAATTTGATTTATTTCCATAGTATTTTTCAATGTTTCTTACCTCTAATACATTACTCATTATAAAATCTCCTTTCTTGTATTCTAACTATATTATAAGATATATAAAATTTCCTTGCCATTTTTTAATCTTACATTTTTCTTACATTTTTGTAAGAAAAGCGGCTTCGCCACATGTGTAAAATTGCTTCGCAATTATTACACAAATATAAGAAGCTTAACCTTGTTGCTTCCAAAATTTCTAACGAAGTTTTCTCCGCAATAAGATAATTGTGCACAGAACAACTCTCGCTTCGCGAGAACTTTTCTCTACTTTTCTAATTTAACTATATATATTTAAGTTCTCAAAGAAGCGTAAAGATTTGTCGACGCAAAAAATTGCATAGCAATTTTTCTGTGCAACGTTGATTTTTTATTAAATAGGAAAAAGTTGATTTTTCCTATTTAATAAAAAAATAGCCCTATAAAAAGAGCTATTTAAAATTTGTATAACTATTTTTAGGGAAGATTATTCTAACTTCTGTGCCATTATCTTTTTCAGAATTTAATTCTATTCCTAATCCTAACTTATCACATAGTTTCTTACATAAGTAAAGACCAATTCCAGTTGATTTTTTACCTATAATCCTTCCATTTTCTCCAGTAAATCCTCTTTCAAATACTCTAGTTATTTCACCTTTTTTTATACCTATTCCATTATCTTTTATATATAAAATTACTTTTTCATTTTTTTCTTTTGATGAAATCTCTATTCTTTTTTCATTCTCTTTAGAGTATTTAATCGCATTTTGTATGATTTGATTTATTATAAATATTGCCCATTTACTATCTGTATATATTTCTTCTGGTTTTAAATTTGTTAATTCTATTGATACTTTTTCATTTAGTAAAGTTGTTTTATTCTTTAATATTGCACCATTTACGATCTCTTTTAGGTTCGTTTTATTGATTATATAATCTTTTTCTACTGCATTACTTCTAGCATAAAATAAGGCTTGTTCTGTATAATTTTCTACTTTGTCTAGTTCTTCATCTATACTTTTTGTTATTTCATTTTTATGATTTTCAATAATTAGTTTACTAGCTGCAATAGGTATTTTGACCTCGTGAATCCACATTTCAATATATTCTTTATAGTCTTCTTGTATATTTTTATAATAATTCACATTTTCTATCATTGATTTACCTGTATCTTGCAAAATATCTTTTAATATTTTTCCTTCAATGAAATTTGGTGTTTTTATTATTTCTGATATTAAATATTTTTCTCTTAAATCTTCCATATTTCTTATTAGTTGGTCATAATAAACTTTTTTCTTTTTATATTCAATTAGTATAGCAAGTGCCTCTACAAAAGCAACTATAAATACACAATATAGTCTTATTAATATACTAATATTATAAGCAAGTAATAAAATTCCCACACTAACTAATGCTAGTATTGTTCCTATAATTAATATCATTTTTTCTTTTATAAAATCTTTAAATTTCATTTTAATAAATACCCTTGTCCTCTCCTAGTTTCAATTCTATTTACAAAACCTAATTTTTCTAATTTGCTTCTTAATCTTTTTACATTTACACTTAAAGTGTTATCATCAATAAACTCTTCGCTTTCCCACAAATAGTCCATTATTTCATCTCTTGACACTATTCTTCCTTTATTTTTTGCTAAGTAATATAAAATAGTGTATTCATTTTTAGTAAGCTCTATTTTTTGTTCATCTTTTTCAATTACTCTTTCTGCTATATTCAATGAAAAACTACCACAATCAATTTTTTGTATTTCTTTTTCAGTTTTTTTATTTCTTTTTAGTAAACCATTTATCTTTGCAAGTAATATTTGTATGTTATATGGTTTTGTTACATATTGATCTGCTCCATAATTTAAACTCATTAATTCATCTATTTCATTATCCCTACTGGTTACCATTATTATTGGCACATCAGATGTTTTTCTTACTTCTTTACATACAAATTCTCCATCTATATATGGTAAATTAATATCTAACAATACCAAATCGGCATTTTCATCTAATATATCTTGAATTGTATTATCAAATTTTTCTAATCCTTTTGCAATAAAGCCATGTTTATTCAAAAATGTTTCTAATTCTTTTCTTATCTTCTTATCATCTTCTACTATTAATATTTTTTGCATAATACTAACCTCCAAAAGCATTATATCATACTTTTACAATTTTAAAATGACATTTTTGTAAGATACATAAAATGAAAGCCACTATTTTTAGCGACTCTCTATAAAATAAAAGGGGATGTTTTGTGCTAATTGATTCACTACAATTAGCACTGTTTATTGGGTAATCAGGAGCTTCTTACTCCAAAATTGACCATTTTTAATGATACATTTTCGAATACGTTGCTTAAACTTTCATCATATCCAAAAGTTAAGTTATTTACACTTATTAATGACATTTTTCCCTCCTGTTCTAATTTTTTCCCATAACATTATATATTCTTTTTCATTTGTTTCTTTGTCAATGTTTTCTTTTGTTATTATAAAACCATTCTTTTTATAAAATTTAATGGCTTTTTTGTTTTTTTCATATACACTTAATTCCAATTTTTCCTTTTCTTCTTTTGCCTTATTTAATAATGTTGTTCCAATCCCTCTATTTTGACTATCTGTATTTATAAATATCCCTTCAATATAATTTTTATTTATTCCTATAAAGCCTTCTATTTTATTTTTATTTGTATATACATATATTTCAGAAGTGGGTATAAGCTTTCTTACATATTCATAATTATTTTCCCAATACTCTTTTGCTATAAATTTATGTGCTTTTATATTTTCATTCTTCCAAATTTTCATTATTGAATCTATATCATTATTATTAAACTTTCTTATCATATAATACTCCTATCATTTCTATCTGAATTTGAAATATCTAATTATATCCCATTATTTCTAATTATTTCATATATTCTTAACTATATATTTTTTACTAAAATCTCTTTAATTTTTATTATATCTGTCTTTGTTAAAAATTTTTGTTTCCTTGAAAATAAGTGTAAAAAATGCTATAATTATAATATGTAACAAAAAAAATCCAATTTAG
>CALYAB010000047.1 GCA_944393395.1 uncultured Clostridia bacterium | reverse complement strand
GATAATGGACCAATTCAATCACAAATGGTGACAGTAGCGATAAGAGAAGGCAAGCTAGATAAAGCCAAAGAAATAGGGAAAAGATTTCTGGATAATGGACCAATTCAATCACAAATGGTGGAAATAGCAATAAGAGAAGGCAAGCTAGATAAAGCCAAAGAAATAGGAAAAAGATTTCTGGATAATGGACCAATTCAATCACAAATGGTGACAGTAGCGATAAGAGAAGGCAAGCTAGATAAAGCCAAAGAAATAGGGAAAAGATTTCTGGATAATGGACCAATTCAATCACAAATGGTGACAGTAGCGATAGAAGAAGGAGAGTTAGATAGAGGCAAAGAAATAGGGAAAAGATTCCCAGATTATCCACCAATTCAATCACAAATGGTGACAATAGCAATAAGAGAAGGCAAGTTAGATAGAGGCAAAGAAATAGGGGAAAGATTCCCAGATTATCCACCAATTCAATCACAAATGGTGACAATAGCAATAAGAGAAGGCAAGTTAGATAGAGGCAAAGAAATAGGAAAAAGATTCCTAGATTATCCACAAATTCAATCACAAATGGTGACAATAGCAATAAGAGAAGGCAAGTTAGATAGAGGCAAAGAAATAGGGAAAAGATTCCCAGATTATCTACCAATTCAATCACAAATGGTGGCAATAGCAATAAGAGAAGGAAATACAGAGAAATCGCAAGAGATAGAAGAAAAAATGACAATATTAGAAATGCAAGAAGATGTAAAAGAAGTCATAGAAAAGAGTATGATGAGTGATGGTAATGAAGGAAAATACATTTTGAATCGTTTAAAAACACAACTTTATTATGATAAAATTGATAAAGAAATAATTAGTGAAGTAGAAGCAAGTAAAGAATTAAACGATTTTGAGAAACTGATTAGTATGCTTGCTATATGTGAAAAAAGAAATATGAAAGAAAGGGCAAAAAGTCTTTCTAAAAATTATACTCCAAAAGATAAAAAAGAAAAAAGTATTATCAATGACATTATTAACAGAACGCAATCTAAAAGACAACGAATATTTGATTTTGTTAAATATGATTCTATATTACACTGGTCATTTGATAAAGATTTAAAAGCAAAATATGAAGAAGAGTTAAGAAAAGAGAAGGAAGATAAAAAACAACGAACAGTAGAGGTATCAAAAAATAAAAAAGTAACAAAAAGTGTTAAACAACCAGTTTCAAAAAAGGAAGGACAAAGTGAGATAGAAAAGAAAAAGCTAGAGAAAAAAGATAAAGATAGAAAGACAACCTATAGAGAGAGTATAGCAGTTAAACAACCTATAAGAGTAGATTCAAATCAAAGACAAGAGTCAAAAATAAATTTAGAAGAAGAAACAACTATAAATAAAGATAAAACGTCTAGAAACGAAAGCAAAAATATGGTAGAGTATATAAAGAAATTTGTGAAAGATCAAAGAGTAATTGTATATATAAATGCACAATCACATGATCCAAAGATTCAAGCTGATGCAATAAGTAAATGGGATAGAATAGAAATTCTATTAGAAAGAATAGCTGAAAGAAGTGAAGATTATGAATATATAGAAAATTTGTATAATAAAATAATAAGTTTAACTAATAGAAAAGGGATTGAGCGTTAAAATTAATATAAGATATCATAAGTATAAGTATACAAATGATATCTTTTTTTATTGTATAGGAAAAAGTGCTTTTTTCTATTCAACAAAAAATAATAGTTGCAACTGTAACAAAGAAAGTTACAATTCACGGACTAAAACATCTAAGGCTTTGTGATATATATTATATTCTGCGCTATCCCAACACTTTACATACTGTAGATAAATCAATTCTTCCAAAGTCATCATTGATTTATTAACAGTATGTAGCGTGTCGGTCCCCCCGACCCCCGCTTAGAATATAATATATATCACAATATTTAGTAATAGCTGTGAATTGTAACTAAAGAAAAACGACAAAAATAAAAATATTGTCGTTAAATATTGAAATACATATAACTATAATATATAATATAAAAAGTTGAGAAAAGTATTCTTGCAAAAGCAATTAAAATCAACAGTTACAGAAATATTTGGAACGATTTGGCGTGCCCGCAACGTTCCAGGAGGAGGAAAAAAGATGGGATTAAAACTTGAAAATGTTTCCAAGAAGTTTGTTGGTAAACAAGCTGTAGATAATATTTCATTTGAAGTGGATAAACCAGGTGTATTTGGGCTACTTGGAACAAATGGAGCTGGAAAAACAACAACAATTAGAATGCTTCTTGGAATTATAAAAAAAGATACAGGTGAAATTACTTGGAATGGTAAAAAAGTTGAGAGAAAAAGTGTGAACTTTGGATATCTACCAGAGGAGAGAGGAGTATATCCAAAAACTAAAATTTATGATCAATTAATGTATTTTGCTAAATTAAAAGGCATGAGTCAGAAGGAAGCAGATGAAGCAATAAAAAAATGGGCAAAGGTTTTAAAGGTAGAAGAATATATACCAATGCCAGCAGAGAAGCTATCAAAAGGAAATCAACAGAAAATTCAGTTTATGACTGCAATTATTCATAATCCAGAATTGATTGTTTTAGATGAACCTTTTAGTGGATTAGATCCTGTTAACACAGAGATATTGAAAAATGTTATTATTGATTTAGTAAAAGACGGAAAATATATTATCATGTCAAGCCATCAAATGGCGTCAATAGAAGAATTTTGTACTGATGTTCTGATTTTAAATAAGGGAAAAACAGTATTAAAGGGAAATCTAAAAGAAATTAAAGAAGGATATAAAGCAAATAAGTTAGAGATTTCTACAGATAAAAATATAGATGAATATATTAAGGAATTTAATATGGAATTAGAGTTTTCTAAAAATAATGAATATTCTATAAAAATAGATTCTGAAGAAAAGGCTCACAAATTATTAGAAAAACTAGTTAATAATCATATAGAGATAAATAAGTTTGAAATAAAAAAGCCAACATTAAACGATATTTTTATAGAAAAAGTAGGTGAATTCTAAAAATAACTAGAAATATATTAAGTATTTTTAGAATTGTATTAAATAAGGAAAGGAATAAATAAAATGAGAGATTTAAAAACAGTTATTGCATTTACAATCAAAGATATGGTTAAAAGAAAATCCTTTATTATTTCAACAATTATTATTTTAGTATTAATTGTTATTGGATTTAACATACCAAATATTATGAAAGCATTTACTAATGGAGAAGAAAGCTCAGCAGGAGACAAAATGTTAGTGGTAGATAGTACAAACTTATTTGAAGGAACATTAGAAAATTTAAATAAAATGGAATTAGGATATGAATTTCAAATTACAAATGATAATATTAGCTTTGATGATATAAAAGATAAAATAGAGAAAAAAGATATTGATAAAGCAATTATAATAGAAGCAAAAGAAGATGGAACATATAAATTACGATATATTGTAGAAAATATGACACAAGTATCAACTATACCAGAAGATATTATAAATGCAATTAGTACAATGTATACAAATTTACAAATTTCAAAATTAGGTTTAACACAAGAACAAATACTAAGTTTATCTCCTAATTTCGAATATAGTATAGAGCAAACAGAAGAACAAGAAGTAAGTGGAAATCTAGTTGTTATCATGTTATTATCAATTGTATTATTTTATGCTATATATTTCTGTGCATATCAAGTATCAAGTTCTATTACAACAGAGAAAACGTCAAAAATAATGGAAACATTAGTTACATCTACATCTCCAAGAACAATAGTATTAGGAAAAACAATTGGGATCGGAATTGTGGGACTAGTACAGATATGTGTAATAGTAGGAGTTGCATTATTATCTGCAAAAGCCTTTTTAGAACCAGAATTATTAAATTCTGTTTTGGATATCTCTAAATTTACACCATATTTGGCAATTATTACGATTATATACTTTATTTTAGGATATTTTGCTTATGCATTACTATATGCTTTAACAGGTTCTACAGTTAGTAAACCAGAAGATATACAGTCAGCTAATACACCTGTTGCAATACTTGCAGTAATTGGATTTTACTTGTCATATTTTACAATGATGAATCCAACAAGTGAACTAAATCAATTTGCTGCTATATTCCCAATTTCATCACCATTTTGTATGCCGTTTAGAATTATGATGGGAATTGCATCAAATTCAGAGATTATATTGTCAATAGCAGTATTAATTATTACAATATTAGTAATTGCAAAGGTTGCTATTAAGATTTATTCAAATGCTATATTAAATTATGGAACAAGAATGACTTTTAAAGATATTGTAAATGTGTATAAAGATAAAAATAATTAAAAAAGTAAATAAAAAAACAACGTTGCGCAGAAAAATCGCTGCGCAATTTTTTGCGTCAACAAATCTTTGCACTTCACCCTAATGCATAAAAAAAATAATATTGTAAAAACTAAAGATGAGGTGATATATATGGAAGATTTAAGAGGGAAAATCAGAGATGAGATAGAAAAATTGGAAGAGATGATAAAAGCAAATGAAGATAAAGAAAAGATAGAAAAACAAAGAAAAAAGTTAGATGAAATATTAGAAAAATATTTAAAAGATTTATAAAAAATAATTGAGATATAAATTATGACAAATATTAAGAAAGACTAAAAAATAAAAAATGATATAGAATAGACATAAACGGAGTTAAATAAATGTATAAAAAAGTTTAAAAATAAGAAAAAGACATTTACAAAAACAGGAAATAAAATATATGCATAAACGAAAATAGTTCATTTATGTAGGTGGCAAAATTTGATAAGATAAACAAAAAATAAAATGGGTGATAAAGATGAGAAAAGCAAGTACAATAAAAATAGGAAAAAAACTTCAAGCAATTAGAAAAAGTAATGGATATACACAAGAAAAACTAGCAGAAAAAATAGAAGTATCAGTTAGATATATTAGTGATGTTGAACAAGATAGAGCAAAACCATCTTACGAAGTGCTTATTAGAATTTGTAATATTTTTAAAATAAGCTTAGATCAAGTGTTTAGTGAGTATTTAACAATAACAGGTAATAAAGCTTTAGCATATCCATTAGCTGGATATGAAAAATTATCTGAAGCAGATAAAAAAACAATAGAACATTTAATTATGTATTTTAATAAGGAAAGTGTGAGTTAGCCAACTCACAGGTCTTAATATATATATATAAGAATTTTCTTTATAATTTTAACTTATTTCCTATACAATAAAAAATTATATACAAAAAAAGAATGATAAAATTTTACTATCATTCTTTTTTTGTTTAATAAGAAAAAACAACATTGCACGGAAAATTAATTTTTTATGCACAAAAAACAACGTTTTAAAAATCGAAATTTTGACATAGGCAACTATTTAGTATATACTAAAAAAGCATTAATATAATTAAATATAATAAAAAGTAGAGGAGTTGTAATATATGAAAAAACAAGAAAATTATACAGAAGAAGATAAACAATTTAATAAGAATAAATATTTAAGATTATTAAGTAAAGAATATAAAAATATAACAGAAGTAGCAGAAGAAATTATTAATTTAAAAGCAATATTAAACTTACCAAAAGGAACTGAAGTTTTTTTAAGTGATATTCATGGAGAATATGCACCATTTACACATATATTAAATAATGGTGCTGGAATTATTAGAAGTAAAATAGACCAGATATTTGAAAATAGAACTACAGAAAAGGAAAGAAATACTTTAGCAACTTTAATATATTATCCTGAAGAAAAACTTAAGCTTATAAAAAAAGAAACAAAAGATTTAGATGAATGGTATGCTATTACTTTATACAGATTAGTGGAAGTAGCAAGAAAAGTAAGCTCAAAATATACAAGATCAAAAGTTAGAAAGGCAATTAATAGCGGTTTTGAATATATAATTGATGAATTATTACATTCCCAAGCAAATGATGAAACAGACAAAGAAAAATATTATAAGCAAATAATAAAAACGATAATAGAATTAGAGCAAGCTGATAGTTTTATAATAGCAATATCAGATCTGATAAAACAGATGGCAATAGATCATCTACATATAATAGGAGATATATTTGACAGAGGAAGACATCCAGATTTAGTTTTAAACAAATTAATGAAATTCCATAGTTTAGATATACAATGGGGAAATCATGACATATTATGGATGGGTGCTGGACGTGGAAATAAAGCTAATATTGCCACTGTAATTAGAATATGTGCAAGATATAATAATATAGGAATATTAGAGGACTCTTATGGAATAAATATGAGGCCATTATCTACATTTGCTCAAAAAGTATATAAAAATGATGACTGCTCAAATTTTATGCCAAAAGTTTTTGATTACAACAAGTATGATAATAGTGATAAAACAAATATAGCCAAAATACATAAAGCAATAACTATAATTCAATTCAAAATAGAAGGACAAATGATAAAAAAACATCCAGAATATCACTTAGATAATAGATTATTAATGGATAAAATGGATATAGAAAAAGGAACAGTAAAAATAGATGGAAAGGATTATGAAATTAATGATAAGAACTTCCCAACAATCTATAAAGATGATCCTTATAAATTGACACCAGAGGAAAAAGAAGTAATAGAAAGACTTGCAGAATCATTTATTCATAGTGATAGTTTGAATAAACATTTAAATTACTTATATACAAAAGGAGAAATGTATACAATTTTTAATAATAATCTATTATTCCATGGTTGTATGCCAACAGATGAAAAGGGAGAATTAAAAGAAGTAAATTTCTTAGGAAAAAGATTGAAAGGAAAGGAATATTTTGACGAAATTAATGAAACTATAAATAAAGTTTTTGTGACGAAAGATCCAGAGTTAGTAGATTTTATGTGGTTCTTATGGATTTCACCAGATTCACCATTTTTTGGTAAAGAAAAAATGGCGACTTTTGAAAGTTATTTTGTAAAAGATAAAAAGATGACTAAAGAGCCTAAAAGCCCATATTATAAATATTGTGAAGATGAAAAATTCTGCGAAAAAGTTTTAAAAGAATTTGGATTAGAAGGTGATGATGCACATATATTAAATGGTCATGTACCAGTAAGAGCAAAAGATGGAGAAAGTCCAATAAAAGCAAATGGTAAACTATTAGTAATAGATGGTGGATTAGCAAAAAGTTTTAGAGAAAAAACGGGAAATGCTGGATATATTCTTACATATAATTCAAATGGATTATTGTTAAGTCAAAATAAACCATTTGAATCTGTAGAAAAGGCAATAGTAGAAGAAAAAGATATAATAAGTGAAATAATAGTAAAAGAAACAGATGTAGTAAGAAAAAGAGTTGGAGATACAGATATAGGAACAAAGTTAAAAGGAGAAATAAAGGATTTACAAGAGTTAATAAAAGCATATAAAAATGGTGAGATAAAAGAAACAGAATAGCTGTTACGATTCACAGCTATTACTAAATATTGTGATATATATTATATTCTGCGCTATCCCAACACTTTACATACTGTAGATAAATCAATTCTTCCAAAGTCATCATTGATTTATTAACAGTATGCAGTGTGTCGGTCCCCCCGACCCCCGATTAGAATATAATATATATCACAAAGCTTTTGATGTTTTTAGGCTGTAAATAGTAACAATAGTTACCCTTATAGATAAACTTTTCAAATAAAGTACTTGACAGTTTACAATAATAAAGTTAAAATATAGAAGGTAGGAAAAAATATATTAAAAAAAGAACATATATATTTATTTCGAACATTGAAAATTAAATAAGAAAGAGGTGTATGATTATGAATATTATAATCATTATCGCCGCTGTCTTAATCTCACTTGCAATAGGATTTCTAGTAGGGGTAATATATAGAAAAAAAGTTGCAGAATCTAAAATTCAAGGAGCAGAAAACGAGGCTAAAAGATTAATTGATTTAGCTAAAAAAGAAGGAGAAAATCTTAAAAAAGAAGAGATTTTTAAAGCTAAAGAAGAAATTATGAATAATAGAAAAGAATTAGATCAAGAGATTAAAGAAAGAAGAGGCGAAGTACAAAAACAAGAAGCAAGACTAATTCAAAAAGAAGAAAACTTAGAAAGACGTGCAGAAAATTTTGAAAAAAAAGAACAAGAAATAGAAAAAGAGCAACAAGATATTGAAAAACAAAAAGAAGAATTAGAAAAATTGCACGAACAAGAGATGGTTGAGCTTCAAAAGATTGCATCTTTAACAAAGGAACAAGCAAAAGAAAGATTGCTTTCAGAAATGGAAAAAGAAATTACAGCAGAAAAAGCGGCATTAATAAGAGAAAAAGAGCAAAAAGCTAAAGAAGATGCAAATAAAAATGCTAAGGAAATTTTGTGTTATGCAGTACAAAAATGTGCGGCAGATCATTCACAGGAAACTACAGTATCAATAGTTCCACTTCCTAATGATGATATGAAGGGAAGAATTATTGGTAGAGAAGGTAGAAATATAAAAGCATTGGAGACATTAACTGGAATTGATTTAATAATCGATGATACACCAGAAGCTGTAGTATTGTCAGGGTTTGATCCATTAAGAAGAGAAGTAGCAAAAATAGCCTTAGAGAAATTAATTGATGATGGAAGAATACATCCAGCAAAAATTGAAGAAATGGTAGAAAAAGCCAAAGAGGAATTAGATGCAACAATTAAAGAAGAAGGCGAAAGGGCTGTATTAGAAACAGGTGTAATAGGATTACATCCAGATATAGTTAAATTAATAGGAAAATTAAAATACAGAACAAGCTATGGTCAAAATGTATTAAATCATTCAATAGAGGTTTCTAATTTAGCAAGAATAATGGCGGAAGAATTGGGATTAGATGCTAAACGTGCAAGAAGAGCAGGTCTATTACATGATATAGGAAAAGCTCTAGACCATGATATGGAAGGTACACATGTAGAAATAGGTGTGGAAGTATTAAAGAAATACAAAGAAAATGCGTTAGTTATAAATGCAGTGGAAGCACATCATGGTGATGTTGAACCACAAACATTAGAAGCAGTTTTAGTACAAGCAGCAGATGCTATATCAGCATCAAGACCAGGTGCTAGAAGAGAAACTTTAGAAGCATACATCAAAAGATTACAAAATCTTGAAGAGATTGCAGACTCTTTTGAGGGTGTTGACAAATCTTTTGCAATACAAGCTGGTCGTGAAGTTAGAGTAATGGTAAAACCAGATAAAATTAATGATGATCAAATGACAATTTTGGCAAGAGATATTTCTAAGAAAATTGAAAACGAAATGGATTATCCAGGTCAAATCAAAGTTAATGTTATTAGAGAAAAAAGAACAGTTGATTATGCAAAATAATTGAATGTTAAATTTCAAATATAGAATAAAAAATAAACAGAACTTAATTTAATTAGTTCTGTTTATTTTTATTATATAGGAAAACTTGTTTTTTCCTATACAATAAAAATACAGTATTGCGTATTGAAAAAATATATAGTATTATATAAAATATTAATAATATAGAAAGAAGGAATGATTTTGAAAATTTTAGCTGTTGGAGACATAGTGGGAGAAGCTGGGATAAAAGAATTGAAGAATAAATTATATCAATTACGACAAAAAGAAGAGATTGATTTTGTAATAGTAAATGGAGAAAATGCGGCAGAAGGAATGGGAATTACTCAAAAGAATTTTAATGATATAATATCTCAAGATGTTGATGTAGTAACTATGGGAAATCATACATGGGGGAAAAAAGAAATTTTTAAATTTATAGATCATCCCAAATTAATTAGACCTGCAAATTATCCTAAAGGGGTAGTAGGAAAAGGTTATGGGATATATAAATGTGGAAATAAGAAAGTAGCAGTTATAAACCTAATAGGAAGAGTATATATAAATATATTATCAGAAAATCCATTTCTAATTGCAAAAGAAATAATTAAGAAAATTAAAGATAAAGTAGATATAATAATAATAGACTTTCATGCAGAAGCTACAGGCGAGAAAATAACTTTAGGATATTATTTAGATGGTATGGCTACAGCAATTTTTGGCACACATACACATGTACAAACTGCTGATGAGAGAATATTACCAAAGGGTACTGGATATATTAGTGATATAGGTATGACTGGACCAAAAAATTCGGCACTAGGTATGGATATATCAGTTGTAATAAAAAGGTTTGAAACAGCTTTGCCAGAAAGATATAAAATGGCAAAGGGTGAGTGCATGTTAAATGGAGTGATTTTTGATATAGATGATAACACAAACAAAGTAAAGAAAATAACAAGAATTAACATGTAAGAGTATTATTTGGCCTAAAATATACAAAAAAATGGAGAAATAAAACATAATAACAATAGTGTGTGAAAAATGTC
Source organism: uncultured Clostridia bacterium (assembly GCA_944393395.1). Classification (GTDB taxonomy): domain Bacteria; phylum Bacillota; class Clostridia; order TANB77; family CAG-508; genus CAG-269. The sequence goes on along the minus strand of CALYAB010000047.1, from coordinate 3,107 downwards.
GAATTAGTAAAATTATTGCGATGAAAACCTATAAATTTTTATAAAAAATACTTTACATAGATTTCCATATATTGTAAAATACAAAATGTAAAAGTTGCAACAAAAAATAAAAATTATAGGAGGCAAAAGAAAATGGAAGTTTTAAAAATTTCATCAAAATCAAATCCTAATTCAGTAGCAGGAGCTATTGCAGGATTAGTAAAAGAATCAAATAAGGCAGAAATGCAAGCAATTGGAGCAGGAGCATTAAATCAAGCTGTAAAGGCGGTTGCAATAGCAAGAGGCTTTGTGGCACCATCTGGTGTGGACTTAGTATGTATACCTGCATTTGCGGAGGTTGAAGTAGAAGGTGAAGATCGAACAGGTATAAAATTGATAGTGGAATCAAGAGCATAAAATAATAAATAGCAGACTGCATGGCAGTCTGTTTTTGTTTTATATATTAGGAAATCCTATGAAACTTTAAGTTACGCAACTCAAAGTGAAAATAAATATTTTATATTTTATTTTCAAAAGAAAGTCATGCTGACCTTCTAATATATAAAAATATTTTGCACACAAATTTATCACATAAATTTGGCACAGAACAAATTTACGGAAAGCCATAGAGAAAAGATAAAACTAATATAAATTTTAAGGCTTTTCTATTGTATGAAAGTTGCTTTGCTCCAACGGTTGCACACAATTTTGCCAACAGGCTTGACTTTTATAAAACATTATGCAAAAATAATAAAGATAAAATTATAATATAAAAGGTAAAATAAGAATTATACCTTAGAGAGGAAGGATGATAAAATGGAAAAAAAGAGAGGTTTTGAAATAGCAAAAGGATTTGAAGATAAAGGAATTAATCTACCAATAAGAAAAACAAAATATAGTGCTGGATATGATATAGAAGCAGCAGAAGATACAGTTATTCCAAGTTTTAAAAAAGGAATGAATCCAACATTAGTAAAGACAGGATTAAAAGCATATATGCAAGATGATGAAATGCTATTATTATATAATCGTAGTTCTAATCCTAAAAAGAAAGGATTAATTATGGCAAATAGTGTAGGAGTTATAGATAAAGACTATTATGGAAATCCTGATAACGATGGACATTTTATGTTTGCTTTTTATAACATAAAGGAAGAAGATATTGTTATAAAAAAAGGCGAAGCAATAGGTCAAGCAATTTTTCAAAAGTATTTTGTGACAGATGATGATTTAGCAGAAGGAGAAAGAAAGGGTGGATTTGGTTCAACAAGTAAATAAAAGTAAAATAAAAAATATTCAAAAAAAATATCCTTAGAGTAGTAAGGATTCCATAGATAATGTACATAAAAAATCAAGATAAAAGCTTTGACTTTTATCTTGATTTGGTGTATAATAAATATGGTTAAAAAATCCAATAAAGTTATATAAAGGCATTTACATAACTTTATTATATTTTTTCTGCCAAATAAATTAAAATGCTGAAAGGAGTTGACTTACATGTTCAATGTAGGAGACAAAATAGTATACCCAATGCACGGGGCAGGAACAATAGATGCAATAGAAGAAAAAGATATTTTAGGGCAAAAGCAGTCTTATTATATTTTAAAAATGCCAGGTGAGGTAAAGGTAATGGTACCAACTGCAAAAGCAGAAGAAGTTGGGGTTAGAAATATAATAAATAAAGAATCAGCAGATAAGGTATTTGGAGTATTAGAGCAAGACGAAACAGCTATGGACAAAAATTGGAATAAACGTTATAGGGACAATATGGAGAAGATGAAGAGCGGAGATATTTATGAAATAGCTGATGTAGTTAGAAACTTAAGCTTTAAACAAAAGGAAAAAGGTCTTTCAACAGGAGAGAAAAAAATGTTAAACAATGCTAAACAAATATTAGTTAGTGAATTAGTTTTAGCAGAACATGCAACTCAAGAAGAAGTAGAACAACTTGTAGAAAATAAAATTAATACATCTTTTATGATGTTTAGAGGAGAAGAAGTACAAACAGAAAGTGTAGTAAATAAATTTATACCTTTTGAAAGTACAAGTACAGGAACAAATGATAATTAAATCATTTGTTTCATATTAGAGGCCTATTATAATATTTAGGCTTCTTAATATGAAAAGCTTGAAAATAGAGACAAAAATAAATATAGAATAAAAAAATTACAAAAAATTTAAAAAAAATTAAAAAATCTATTGACAATAAAATAAACAAATATTATAATATCAATTGTCGTCAGGATAAAACCAGTTAAATATGCAGATGTGGCGGAACTGGTAGACGCACAGGACTTAAAATCCTGCGGTTGAATAAACCGTGCCGGTTCGATTCCGGCCATCTGCACCATTAGAACACCAAGTGTTTCGGAAGATTCAAACTTGGTGTTTTAATTTTAAAAATAATCAAAGTTCTAACAAAAGTTCTAACACTTTTCCAAAATTAGAATTTTTATTAAGTTAGAAATGTATTTTTTTAAAACAAGTTACTAAAGTGCAAGTTTGGTAATTTGTTCTTTTTTTGTATCTAATGCTAATTTATTTTCAATCACATTTGCAGAAATTTTTTTATTTTCTACATCTGCATGAGCATATCTCAATGTAGTTTGAAAATTGGAATGACCTAGCCATATTTGTATATCTTTTAATGGCACACCATTTCTTACAAGTAAAGTACCACAACTATGTCTTAAATCGTGTAATCTAATATGTCGCAAATTATTATTATCCAATATTTTACTAAAAGTTTGAGTTACATATCCTGGTTTCATTAATTCTCCATTTTCCATTAAACAGATATAATCTTTATAATCATTACAATAAGTATTTCCATAAAACTTTTTATTTTCTTCATATTTATTTTTATATTTTCTTAATAAATCGGCGATAAAGTCAAATAAAGGTAAAGTTCTATAACCAGCATCACTTTTGGTTCTCTCTTTGAATATAAATTGTGTAACACCATCAATTTTTCCTCTGCCGACAGTATGTCTAATTGTTAAAGTTTTATCATTAAAATCAATAGCATTCCATTTTATGCCTATAACTTCTTCACGCCTTAGACCATATACTCCTGCAATAATTACTGGTAGTTCAATAGGTGTAGTTTCGATTATTTCCATTAAATT